>JAUVHU010000078.1 GCA_030593145.1 Desulfobacteraceae bacterium | reverse complement strand
CAAAAGAAAATCAATATTTACTTCTTGACGATACAAACTTATGAACTGAAGAGCCTTCCGTAAGCTTACTTGATTCCTATTCTACCTTTTAGAAGTTCCATATGGGCTACATAAAATTGTTGACATTTATGGCCTATATGGGCTATATTTTTTATATTAAAGGAGGTGAAAATATGGCAAAAATTTCAACAGTCAGGGCTAGGATCGAACCGGAATTAAAGGCAGAAGTGGAAAAGCTTTTCAAACAACTTGGTTTGTCAACTACCGAGGCAATCAATTTATTCTATCGTCAAATTAAAATGAGAAAAGGGTTACCTTTTAATGTTGTAATCCCCAATAAAACAACGGAGAAAGTCTTTAAAGAGACTGATATAAAGAGGAATCTCATCCGCTGTGATGGGACTGATGATATGTTTAAAAAGTTGGGGATATAAATGCTTATTCCATCTTACACCAAACAATTCGCGAAAGACCTTAAAAAGATGTTAAAGCGTGGAAAATCAGACGAAAAGATTAAAAGAGTCATCATAAAGCTCATAAATAAAGAACAGCTCGCAGCTCGTTATAAAAATCATAGGCTACTTGGTAACTATAAAAACAGGCGAGAGTGCCACATCGAACCAAACTGGCTGTTAATCTACAAAATAATGGAAAATGAAATCATTTTTGAAAGAACAGGCACTCACTCTGATCTTTTTGAATAATGAAAGTTTTCTTGCTAAAGAATTTCGCATTTGTCTAATTTGTAGAAGATGTCCCCAATTCCCCTGCTGTGATCTTAAAAAATGACCAAAAAAAATATTACGATACTCTGGAAAAAGGGCATTGCGGGAAAACAGATGATTTTATTTTTTTTGTTGGCAGAGCGCTTGAACGAACAATAAATCTTTACTTAGAAGCAATTCCAAATGTTAAAACCAATTTTCTTACCCTGGCCGAGGCTGCAAAAATATCTCCCTATTCAAAGGATTATTTAAATATCCTCGCAAGGCGCGGTTCAATCCCGGCATTTAAATTAAAACGCAACTGGCTGGTATCAAAGGAAGCTCTGGAGGGATATATTAGATCACACAAAAGGAGAGGAGAAACAGGAACTGGTCACAAATTGTGACCGGTGAGATCACAGATTGTGACTTCAAACAATAATCTAAACTTGAAGTCGTAAAATGCGACCTTAAGGCAACAGATATTCAAGATGTTGTGAGATAGACAAGGGGGATTAGCAGTGTGAGCAAGAAAACCGAAACACAAATTATTAAACCAGACAATAAGGTTATTTCCGGCGATCTTACCAGTGATATCCGCAGGCTCATTGAAACTGCCAGGCATAATGTTGCCGTTACGGTTAACGCAGGGTTGACTCTTCTTTACTGGCAGATCGGCGACCGTATCCGCCAGCATGTTTTAAAGAAAAAACGGGCAGAGTACGGAAAAGAGATTGTTGCGACACTGTCACGACAATTGAGCTGGAGACAAAACCTGCGTAGTGCAACACCGCAACATTATAAACTTCCGCTTTTATGTTTTATGTACAATACAGAAAATTTGCCGTAAACCACTATGTATGCTTTAATGCAAAAATCACAATCCCGGATAATCTTGTTTACAATGTTAATTCTTTATTTTTTGTGAAAGGTTTTTAATGAGTTGGTGAATTCACCAGCTATTGTAAAGATAATGGGAACATGTCTTCATTGTTGGAAAATTTGCGCATAATGTGAAAAATGAAGAGGTTCACTCATGAGCGAACTAGAGAAATTTAAATTGCAACTCCGCCAGTTTGCTGAAGAACGCGACTGGGAACAATTCCATTCCCCCAAAAACCTGTCCATGGCGCTCAGCGTCGAAGTAGCGGAGGTTGTTGAACATTTTCAGTGGCTTACTGAAGAACAAAGTAAGAACCTTCCAAATGATAAATTGGAAGAAGTCGAAACCGAACTGGCCGATACTCTCATATATCTAATCCGGCTGGCGGATAAGCTGGGAATAGATTTACTTGCAGCCGCTCAGAGTAAGATTGAAGTCAACGAGCGAAAATATCCCGTGGGTAAAGCAAAGGGAAATGCTAAAAAATACACGGAACTTGACAAATGATCGTATATTCTTCGACCAAATCAGAGTTCAGACAGGATGTCCGTAATAACCAGATTGAACAATTAATACTCAAAGCCTATCGACGCAACCTTGGCCACTCAACCAGTAAGTCAGAAATAGAGTCATGGAAAAACTCCATGATGTATATGAGCAATATCCTGGAGGATGATGGTATACCTGATAATACAGGCGTGGCCATCGAATATAAAATCCCGCAAACCTCAAAGCGTATCGATTTTATTCTTACCGGCACTAATGACCAAAATAAAAGTACTGCAGTTATTGTAGAGCTCAAACAATGGTCAGATGCAAAGCTCACAGATAAAGATGGTATCGTAAAAACATTTCTAGGTGGAGCAGAGATAGAAGTTAATCATCCGTCATACCAAGCCTGGACATATGCAGCCTTACTTGAAGATTTTAATGAAGCGGTGCAGGAGCAACGCATAACGCTAAATCCATGTGCATATCTACATAATATGGAATCAGAGGATGTCATTAAAAATCCTCGATATCAGAACTATCTTCAAAAAGCACCATCATTTATTAGAACAGATGCTGAAAGACTCACCGACTTTATCAAGCAATTCATACGTTATGGCGATGCTGGCCAAGTCATGTTTGAGATTGATAATGGCAAGATCAGGCCATCCAAGAATCTGGCCGATAAACTTCTGTCGATGCTTCAAGGCAATGAAGAATTCTTCATGATTGACGACCAAAAGCTCGTCTATGAAACAGCATTAAATCTAGCGCAAATATCAACCGTTAAAGATAAGCATGTCTTGATCGTAGAAGGTGGCCCAGGTACAGGCAAGTCTGTAGTGGCCATTAACCTGCTTGTACAGCTAACAAATAAACGACTCGTTACACGATATGTGACAAAAAACGCTGCACCACGTGCTGTCTATGAAAGTGTCCTGACAGGTTCATTCACTAAGAGTCATATTTCTAATTTGTTCAGTGGATCAGGCGCCTATACAAATTGTGAGCCGAATATCTTCGATGCATTAATTGTTGATGAAGCCCACCGTCTCAATGAAAAATCAGGCCTGTTCCAAAACCTGGGTGAAAATCAAATAATGGAAATCATTCAGGCAGCTAAAACCAGCATCTTTTTTATCGATGAAGATCAGCGTGTCACTTGGAAGGATATTGGCGAAATAAAGGAAATAAAAAAATGGGCCAATAAACTCGGTGCAACCGTTCATAGTGTGGATCTGCAATCACAATTTAGATGTAATGGTTCAGATGGTTATCTGGCTTGGCTTGATAATGTTCTGCAAATAAAAGAAACCGCAAATGAAACCCTATAAGGCATTGATTACGACTTTCGGGTTTTCGATTCACCCAATAAGCTAAGAGAGGCCATCCTAAATAAGAATGAAATTAATAATAAAGCACGGTTAGTAGCAGGTTATTGCTGGAATTGGGTAAGCAAAAGGCCAGAAAACAAAGCCCAAAATGACATAGTCATCGAAGAGCATAATTTCGCGATGCAATGGAATCTCACGACAGATGGTAATTTATGGATTCTCAAACCAGACTCAGTAAATGAAGTCGGCTGCATACATACATGCCAAGGATTAGAGGTGGATTACATTGGTGTGATTTTTGGCCCAGATATAGTCATCAGAAATGGTGAAGTGGTAGTTCAGCCAGACCAACGAGCAAAAACAGATCAGTCTCTAAAAGGCTATAAAAAGGCATTAAGAGAGAGTCCAGGAGCTGCCCTTGTTAAGGCAGAAGCTATTGTTAAGAATACCTACAGAACACTGATGTCCCGAGGCCAAAAGGGTTGTTATATCTACAGCACAGATCCAGAAACAAATGCATATTTTTCAGAACTAGCAAAATCAGTTGCTTATGAACAGAAGCAAGTGGAGCGCACAGAAGCTGTGTTGGTTAATCAAGAAGAATTTCAATCAGATCAATATCCGGGTTTAAAACTCAAGGTATTAAAACATCATGAAGGTAAACAGTCTGAAAATGCTGTACCAATATATGACCTCAAAATGGCAGCTGGTAAGTTTAGTGAGGAACAACAAGTCGCTGAACACGATTGGGTGGAATTACCAGATTCATTTCGTCCACAAGAAGGGCACTTTGTCACGCGAGTTGTAGGTGAATCTATGAACAAGCGTATACCTAACGGAGCTTGGTGCTTATTTAAAGAAAATCCAGGTGGAAGTAGAAATAACAAGGTAGTCATTGTTCAGCACAGGGACATTCAAGACCCGGATACGGGCACATCATGTACGGTAAAGCTGTATCACAGTGAAAAGATAATTAAAGAGGATGGATGGCGACACAGCAGGATTGTGTTGAGGCCAGATTCATATATTGAGGGCTATGAGGAATTGGTGTTTGATGGCGATTCTCTTGGTGATTTGAGAGTTATTGGCGAATTAATAGCTGTGCTTGGATGATGTATTATTCAAAGAATATTATAATGCTATTGACTGTATGAGGGAACTTGAATTGTGAATTACATTTTTCTTTATTCACTATTCAAGATTTGATACCTATTCTGGCTAATGGGGGCCTCTGTCCTTGCCGCTGCTGTTAGAAATATTATAGCAAGCAACGGACAACCTTAAGAAATAGTAATTTCCACTGGTTGGGCGATTATATTTTGAATAGCCGTGTAGAGTTCAACCTCTGCTTCGGGCGTTTCGATTGTAATAACCAGCGAGTATCGTGCCTGTTTACTCCATCGTTCATGCCTGGGATTTTCACGCCACCAGCCTATTACCGGATAAATGGCGATATGTCCTCGTTCAGCCAATTCGGCAGCTGTCCCCTCCCAAATATCCGAATGAATGGAACCAAGTTTTCTTAACTGTGAGCCAAGAGTCCATTTAGAGTCAGTTGAGGAGCCGGTTGTTCTCCCTGTTTCTTCATCTCGTGCGGCTCTGTTTATGCGGGCGCTAAAGTCCTCAAGTGATTCCAGCGGCCTTTTTACATCGAACCTGAGTCCATGGCCAGCATAGCTGTATTTCCTGCCCCATCCCCGCCGCGCAGGATTCGGTTCGATGAAATAGGATAGTGTGACCCCCATCTTAACTGGCGTTTCTCCCAATTCCTGCAACGTTTCTACCGGCCAGGGAACCTCATGCAGATTCAAATCACGGGTTACATACCTGGAGCCTCTTCTGTCAAACGGCTGCAAAGAATCCTGTGCGATTAGCGTGAGACAGTTCTGGGCGCTCCACAGAGCTTTGTCAAGATTCGGGACACCGTAACCACAATATCGGAGAAGATTCTCGTGGTTTTGTTTTGTTCGAAGTGGAGCGAATCTTTCAAGCATGGCATCTGTCCATTCAGCGGAATGGATCAACAGGGCGCGGATAGTTTCCGGCCAGTATTCAGGATAGTGCGCTTGAAGTACTGCTGCCATCCGTGAAGCAATAGCGGTTGCAGCACTTGTATCGCCTGTAATAGTTAGTGGCCTGTCAATAGCATATTGCCAATTAGTAGATAGCAACCCAAGACTGTCAACATAATCTGCATTTCCCGCGGACGGATCTATAGCCATGTTGCCGCCCTCCATGACAATATCGGGCTTAATAGGCCAAGGCCTTTGCCAGGTCATGGACGTGCTACTTGAAGGACTCAAGTCACCTGGAGGTGCTACCACGCGCCACTCTGGATATTCTGTGGGCTCAAGACAATCCTTCTCAGTGAAAGCACCTACAGTTATGGCATTCCAAGATTGGCCGGGATCATGAATACCGAAGTCATTCATATTGCTTTCTGGGTAAAAATGGCGCATCTCCCTTTCGGTATTCCCAGCCGCAACAATAATAATTCGCTGCGTCCCATCATCAGCTCCTGCGGATATATTGTCAATACGGGCTGACCACGATGACGGCCTGCCGCTATCCCTAAAATCGGTTGTACTCACCGCCATACATACTACTCTCTGTCTGTCCGGGGCCTGGACTTCTGCACGGGCAATTGCTTCTGCTGTGATGTGACCATAAAGGTGGGGCGGGTTCTCACCTTGTGGTGGTTTAATTTTCACAGACTCAAGGCGGTGTGTGAGTTGTATTTGTCCAGCTTGCTGAAGGAGTTCAGTAAGATCGCCGTACAGGGCGAGCCCTGCCATTTCCGTTCCATGTCCATGGTGATCCGCAATGTTCCAGTTTGGATCATAAGTATGCATGTCTTCTGTTGTGAGTGACGACCGCAGCAAGGGATGCTCCTTATTAACACCCGTGTCCAAAATGCAGACTACCGGGGAATCAGCAGGGGCCAACACAATCCTTTTCAGGGTTTCATCGATCCACTCATGTTGTTCCCTGGCATCCATCGCAGTAAAGAAATCGGCCAGTTCTTTTGCCTTACGCAATTCTGCTATGCAATTGAGCAGATTTACGGATCTACTCATTTGTGTTTTAGTACCTTGAACTGCAAGGACAGTGCGATCAGGAAATCGGATTTCTCCAGGACTGATGGTTAATTGAAGACGTCTGGCGTGCTCCCTAAAAAAATCAATGAATGCTTGCCGGTCGTCCCCCACACGAAGCCAAACTTCCCACCAAATCGGCTGATCGTCAACTGGAAGCTCCTTTCTATCATCAGTCCACAGAGCTTCTAAAACCGCTTTTTGGATTTCTGAAATGCTTTCCACAAGCACTCTATTCCTGGGTTTTCCCTTTTCAGTATTTTTTTCTGGGTCGAGATAATCAGCAATTTTTCTGGTAAGGATATCGAGTTTGCCTTCTGGTACAAAAACCGTTGCAAAGGTTTTATTGTCTCTTCTCTGGACAGCAAGAAGTTCGATGCCGGACCTTATGGCTTCAAGGCTTTCAAACTTCAGCTCAAAATCTGGTTCGCTTTCAAATTGAATACAAATACCATTACCAGCATCAATGCCGAAGACCTTTTGTTCTTCGATGATACTTTCAGATTCTCCACGAAGCTCATCAAATCGACGCAATAATCCTTGTCCATGTGACTCTCTTTGACGACGAGGGAGTTGGAATGATTTTCCGCCTGAAGACGGTGATGTATAAGGTTCTGTATGAGCAGTATCGGTAATAAGAAAGTGTGGGAGTTTTATAGGTTCGTTGTTCGGCATCAGCTACCTGAAGATAATTGTTTGTTTATAAACACCTTTCGTTCGGACAATGGTTTTGACAGGTCCTTGTTGGTAATTATATCTCTGTCGTTGATAATGGCATCCTTAATGGCGTCTTCGCAGGCATTGGTAATGTGCGCATAGCTCAAACCGGATGCCAGTTTAGCAAGTTGCTTCCACATAATCCGAGATTTCTTGAACCCAGCCAGTTTTATTTTAAGAAGCTTAATGATTAACGGCTGGCTGGGCAGGTCAAATTCAACGACATCGTCAAACCGACGGAACAATGCATAGTCTAAAATATCGGGATGATTGGTGGCTGAGAGAATAATACTGTCCGAATTGTCCTGTTCAATCATTTGCAGGAAACTGTTCAGAACTCGTCGAATTTCCCCAACGTCATTGACCTGTCCCCTTTGGGAGCCTATAGAATCAAATTCATCAAAAAGATATACGCCGCGAGCCTGGGCAACAGCGTCGAAAATCATTCGCAACTTTGCGGCAGTCTCCCCCATGTATTTTGTGATCAAACCTTCAAGGCGTACAACCAAAAGAGGCAGTCCAAGTTCACCAGCCAATACACTTGCAGACATTGTCTTTCCCGTACCCGGAGGACCGATAAGAAGCAGTTTTTTTCGGGGCGTGAGGCCGTGGGATCGAATCTTCGTGATCTGACGCTGTTCTTTGATTATTCTGGTAAGGCGTTCAGCAATACTGTCAGCAAGGACCATATCCGACAGACGAAGTTTTGGATACGATGCTACAAGAAGGGCCGATAATTCTCCTCGTGGCTGAGAAATTGGTATGAGCTTTTTCGCAGCACCAGCGCCATGCTTCCGCTTTTTCGCGTCGTCAATTATTGTCCGCAGCTGTTGGGCGAGCTTGCCATGCCCGAGTTTGGCCTCATGGGCAGCCATCTGCATCGCCACGGACAAAAAACGGGCTTCATCACCTTCAAGGTGAGACTTGAGAAGTGCTTTTAGTTGTTCCGCACTGGCCATCTATTGCCTCGGAATTCGGTCTTGATCAACCATAAGGAAGAGGAATTTATTGCTAAAATAGTAACATTTTTCTTTAATCATATGATAGCAAATTAGTCAAACTATTCCAAATATGAATGGGGGGATAGTGGGACGTATTCAACTTTTAAACTTGATAGGAAAAAATTGGGTATATCCGTGAAATATTGACATTTTTTGGGTAGGATGGTATGAAAATCCAAAAGCTTCAAATCTAAACTAAAAAACAAATCCCACAGTTCAGATTGGAATTAATTTCATAAGAAAATCTCATACGTTATGGAAAAAGATTATTTAAAGAAACTCGCTAAAGATCATAGACATATTCCAGGCATTTATAATTATTGTGATCGATGGTGCGAACGTTGCCGGTTTACTTCAAGATGTTTGAATTGCACCCTTGTAGAAGAACAGTTTGGCAATCTTCAAGAAAATGATGAACTCAACGAGGTTTTTTGGCAAAAACTTTCTGAAATGTTTCAAAATACTCTGACCATGATTAAAGAAATGGCAAAAGAAAAAGGCATTGATCTTGATTCAATTGATATCGAGAAAAATTATAAAAATAAAGACGCCAATAAAGAAAATTTTTTAGCACATCTTATATCTCATACATCAAAAAACTATGCAAAATCGATTGGCGAATGGTTCAATTCAAATGAATATTTATTCCTTAAGAAGGAAAATGAGATAAACCGAATCCGTGTTATTTCCTCCCAAAATAATCCAGTCAAGGAAGCAATTAGTATAAAAGACGCAATCGAAATCATTAGATGGTATCAATACCAAATTAACGTAAAACTAAAAAGAGCCATCGAAAGTGCTTCAAGTGAAGAGCTATCAGATATCAACGACTTCCCAAAAGACTCCGATGGTTCTGCAAAAATTGCCTTAATCGGCATAGATCGCTCAACATCTGCATGGAAAATATTATTGATCTCTTTCCCTGAGCAAGAAAAACAAGTTCAAAATTTTATTGCAATGTTAGAAAACATTAAAAATAGGGTCGAAATCCAGTTCCCTCATGCAAGAGATTTTGTGAGACCGGGCTTCGATGAAATAGAGCAAAATGGATAACTTACACCATACCGCCAGAGCCGTGAACTTGCGGAACGTCTATTTGTAAATCAGTCGTCGGCTTAGGGTCTTGATAATATTATAAAACATGACGCATCAGGGGCTGGCTTTGCTCTAAAACACGATCGAGTTTCTTGGTATTTGGGAAATGCTCAATAACCCGGATTTTAAAGCCGTCAAATTCGACGGGTTTAAAAAATTAAGGTAAATAATATGGTTAAACGAAAAGTAAATGTTAAAGAGACTGAAATAGTCGTATTCTCAAAAGAAAAAGAGGATTATATTTCTCTGACAGACATAGCAAAGTACAAAGATTCGGAAAGGACAAATTACATTATTCAAAACTGGATGAGAAGCCGAAGCACAATTGAATTTATCGGCTTATGGGAGCTGTTGCATAATCCAGATTTTAAAGGCATCGAATTCGACGGGTTTAAAAAACAGGCCTGTCTGCGGGGGCCCGCACAGGCAGGCAGCAACACACCAATAAGGAAAATGCAATGAAAGAAAATCTCCCTGATAAACAGTCAAATTTCCTTCTCTACACCGGAAACGATGGGAAGGTGAATGTTGAAGTCTTTTTTCAAGATGAAACCATCTGGCTGTCACAGAAAGCAATATCGGAATTGTATGGGGTTCAGCGTCCAGCCATCACCAAGCATTTGAAAAATATCTTTGATTCCGGCGAATTACAGGAAGATTCAGTTAGTTCCATTTTGGAACATACTGCCAGAGACAGCAAAAAATACAAAACAAAATTCTACAACCTCGATGCCATCATCTCAGTCGGCTACCGCGTCAACTCCTACCAGGCCACCCAATTCCGTATCTGGGCTACCAGAACCCTGAAAGAATTCATCATCAAAGGGTTTGTTTTGGATGATGAACGGCTCAAGCAGGGTAAACAGGTTTTCGGTAAAGATTATTTTGACGAACTGTTGGAACGCATCCGGGAAATCCGAGCCAGTGAACGGCGTTTTTATCAGAAAATCACCGATATTTATGCTCTTGCCGCAGATTATGACAAAAACGCGCCGATAACAATTGAGTTTTTTTCAACTGTTCAGAACAAACTCCACTGGGCAATCACCGGAAAAACAGCAGCAGAAATTATTTACGATTCGGCAGATGCAACAAAAATCCACATGGGTTTGGCCAACTGGAAACATGCTCCGGACGGCAAGATTTTAAAATCCGATGTTTCCATCGCAAAGAATTACCTGAACGAAGCCCACATCAAGGAACTGAATCAAATCATCTCTGCTTATCTTGATCTGGCGGAAAACCGGGCACAACGGCAGATTTTGATGAAAATGGCTGACTGGATTGAATTTCTCCATAGTTTTCTGGAATTATCCAGCTACCCGATACTACAGGATAAAGGCAAAGTCTCCGCATTGGAAGCGAAATTAAAAGCCGGGCAGGAATACGAAGAATATCGTGTAACACAGGATAGAGACTTCATCTCCGATTTTGACAAAGAGATTCAGCGCATCAAGGG
>JAUVHU010000035.1 GCA_030593145.1 Desulfobacteraceae bacterium | reverse complement strand
AGACCTTTGAAAAATGTTCAATTTTGTTCGAGTACAAGGAAGATGAAAATTTCAACCACAGGAATATATTGAATATTTCGAGGATTGAAATTTTTGTCTGACGCAGTAATCGGGCAAAAGGGGACGTTTTGCAAAGGTCTCGATATATAATGAGACCTTTTGTAACTTAGTAGCTGAATCTTTATAATTTTTTTAATTCTACAATTATGTAAACAATATATCAACTGAGGTAATAAAATGAAATTAATATTAAAAGAAACGATTGAATCCCTTGGAATAATCGGCAGCGAAGTAAATGTGGCGGATGGTTACGCAAGAAACTATCTTTTACCGCAGAAAAAGGCTGTGCCGGCTACACCTCAATATCGCAAGATGATGGAACAGGAAAAGGCCAAATTTGAACTCCAGATAGCCAAAGAAAAAGAGTTTGCCGAAGAAATGGCCAAAAGGCTTGAAAATGTTGTATGCACAATACCCGCAAAGGTCAGCGAAGAAGACCGTCTGTATGGTTCTATCTCTTCACGCGATATTATTAATGCCCTTGCAAGCCAGGATATTAAAATAGAAAAAAGGATGCTTTTGCTAAGCGAGCCGATAAGAAATATCGGCACATATAAAGTTCCGGTACGCGTTTACAAAGAAGTTGAGCCGGAAATCACAGTTGAAATAGTGCCGGAACAATAACAGATCGTAAAAAACAACTCTTTACGACACCATTAATATTGATGAATTCATAAAAAAAACGAATTCATCAGGTGTTAAGTGTAAAGCGTTAGGTTAAAGCAATTGCCTGCTTAATCATACTCTTAACACTTAACACCTAACACCTGACACCTGATGAATCCAATGGATAATAGCCGATTTCGGGCAGATAATAATCCTTATCTAAACAAAACACCTCCACAGAATCTTGAGGCCGAAGAATCTATACTTAGCGCAATTCTGATAGATAACGATACATTCTTCGATGTTATTGAGGTTTTATCCCCTGAAGATTTCTACAAATCCGCTCATATAAAAATCTTTTCCGCTATAATTGAGCTCTCTGCAAGGAATGAACCTGTTGACCTTGTAACGCTTACAAATTACCTCAAAGAACAGAACTGTCTGGATGAAATCGGAGGAGCAACATATCTGGCCGCACTTGTGGACACTGTTCCCATTGCTGTTAATGCGCATCATTATGCGAAGATAGTCCATGATAAGGCATCATTAAGACGTCTTATTCAAAAAACAAACGATATTACAAAACGTTGTTTTGAAGACCGTGGCAATGTTGACGATGTAATCGACTTTGCTGAAAGTTCAATTTTTGAAATATCAGACAATAAAAACAAGCAGGCGCTTTATCCGATCAGTAAAATTATTGCTAAGAACATTGATACACTTGAAGAGCTTGATGGAAACAAAAAGCTTGTAACAGGGCTTGCGACCGGTTTTACCCGCCTTGACACTTTACTGTCCGGTTTGCAAAAATCGGATCTTATCATAATTGCAGCGCGTCCAAGCATGGGAAAGACAGCTTTAGCCCTTAACATTGCAAGGAATGCCGCAGTGGATTCCGATGTTCCGGTTGCCATATTTTCTCTTGAAATGTCGAAAGAACAACTTTCGATGCGTCTTCTATGCTCCGAATCAAGGGTCGATTCATACCGTTTAAAGGGGGGCTTTTTTACAAGAGATGACTGGGACAATCTAACCGATGCTGCCGAAGTTTTATCTGAGGCTCCGATCTATATAGATGATTCAGCAGAAATTTCGACAATGTCAATAAGAGCCAAATCTCGCAGACTTAAAATGGACAAAGGTCTTGGCCTGATAGTTGTCGATTATCTCCAGCTCATGAGAGGCAGGTCTTCAGCAGAGCGCAGAGATCTTGAGATTTCAGAAATATCGAGATCATTAAAATCCCTGGCCAAGGAACTCGATATTCCGGTTGTAGCTCTTTCCCAGCTCAACAGAAAGTTGGAAGAGCGCTCCGATAAGCGGCCGCTCCTTTCCGACCTCAGAGAATCAGGAGCTCTTGAACAGGATGCTGACGTGGTTGCCTTTATATACAGAGATGAAGTGTATAACAAGGATGAAAATAATCCGAACAAAGGTAAGGCTGAAATCATTCTCTCCAAGCAAAGAAACGGACCTGTCGGGTGGGTGCCGTTAACATTTTTAAGTTCCTATACCCGCTTTGAAAATCCAGCACCGGAAGATAGTTATGAGCCTGTTGGTTCCTGACAAAAGAGAGGGTTTGGATTGAAAAGGCTTTTCGGAAGTACAAGCGGACTTAAGGCAAATCAAATCCATAGGCTCGAAAACCTGTATCGTCGCCGCATTCCCACTGAATTTCTTATTACATTCGAACTTGCCCGTGAAATAAGCAGACTTTCCCATGAAATTCGTCGTCAGATAGGCGTGTTGATAGACCGTATGGGCAGGATAGCTTTTATAATAGTGGGAAATCACCATAGGATCGTTATTCCCGACATGAGTGATTACCGGGCAGCTCCAGGGCGTCTAAAGGGACTGAGGTGTATTCACACCCACCTGAAAAACGAATCCCTGACCAAAGAGGATCTTACCGATCTCGTCCTTTTAAGACTCGACATCATGGCTGCAATTACAATTACCAAAAAGGGTTTGCCGTATCAGGTGCATGCCAGCCATATACTGCCCAAAAGCCTGACAGGGGAGCTATATCAAACACTTCCGCCTCTCAGTCCCAATCAGCTCGACATCGGATGCCTTGAGCTTATACAGGCGCTTGAAAATGAGCTTGCCTCCGAAAAACCATTATATAAAACAGCCTCAAAAAAGGAAAGCGCTATCCTTATAAGTGTAGCAACTACCCCCAGACGTATGGCTCTCAACTCTCTCGAAGAACTTAAAGTACTTGCTTTATCCAGTGGTATAAATGTGGCGGGTACTGTGCTTCAACAACGTAAAAGAATCGATTCAAGGCTACTTATGGGTATGGGGAAACTTCAAGATCTTGCCATTCTTACTCTGAAAAAAGGCGCTACGCTAATTATCTTTGACCAGGAATTGAATCCTTCACAGATACGTTCAATTACAGATCGTATGGATATTAAAATTATTGACAGAACTCAATTAATTCTGGATATTTTTGCTCAACGCGCGCAAACAAGGGAAGGAAAGCTCCAGGTAGAGCTGGCTCAACTGAAATATCTGTTGCCGCGTCTTATTACAAAAAATACCGCTATGTCACGTTTAACAGGCGGTATTGGTGGAAGAGGACCGGGAGAAACAAAGCTGGAGATTAATCGAAGACGTGTACGCGACCGGATAGCACGTCTGGAAAAAGATGTTTGTCTTGTAAAAAAGCAACGCAAGCAACAAAAGGCAAGACGTCAGAAAAAAGGCCTCCCTGTTATTTCCATCATAGGGTACACCAATGCCGGTAAATCTACACTGCTCAACACCCTCACAAAGAGCAATGTTCGCGCTGAAGATCGTGTTTTTGCCACATTAGATCCTTCCAGCAGGCGTTTAAAGTTTCCAAGAGATATTGAGGTCATCATAACCGATACAGTGGGGTTTATTAAAGATCTTCCAAAAGAGCTTATGGTCGCCTTTCGAGCAACATTTGAAGAACTGGAAAGCGCGGATATTCTTCTTCATATTATAGATGTCAGTAATCCTCGTTTCAAAGAACAGATCAGGTCTGTTGAAAAAATTCTTGATAGTCTTAATCTAAACAATATTCCATTGATTCGGGTTCTGAACAAACAGGATCTTGTTGACAAAGAAACCATTAACAGGCAGATCAGTTCTCTTAAAGGTATTCCTGTTTCAGCTAATGATGTATCAACTTTGATTCCGCTTATTGAAAAGATGGAGGCTTTAGTCTGCCAACATGAAATCGGTCATTCATTTGGAAAGTATTAATAATGAATCTTGAAATTGTAAAAAGAGTTGGTATTGCCGCTGCCTATAAAGGAGCCGGCGTACTTCTGTCTCACTTTGGCAGGATATCTGAAATAAACAAAAAAGGGGCTATTGACCTTGTTACAAAGGCTGATATTGGATCGGAAAAGGTAATAATTGAGACTATCCTGGCAAAATTTCCTGATCATGCCATTCTTGCCGAGGAAAGCGGCAGAAATAAGGGAAAAGCTGATTGCAAATGGATTGTCGATCCTCTTGACGGCACAACAAACTTTGCTCATCAATTGAGCTGTTTTTCAATTTCCATTGCTTTTGTCTTAAACGGAAATATAGTTGTGGGTATTGTGTTGAATCCGGTAACTGAAGAGCTTTTTACCGCTGTTAGAGGAGAGGGAGCCACTCTAAATGGTCGCCCAATATATGTTTCAGACTCGACAATGGTTTCAGAGAGCTTGCTGGTAACAGGTTTCCCGTATGATTTTAAAACAATTTTTGAGCCGCTGTTATACCGTTTTGCAAATTGCCTGAAAGCCTCCCGTGGTGTAAGACGGCTCGGTTCTGCTGCTCTTGACCTCTGCTTTGTTGCATGCGGTCGATTTGGTGGATTCTGGGAGCAGAATTTGAACCCTTGGGATACTGCTGCAGGCATTCTAATTGCAAGTGAGGCAGGAGCTGCGATCACAGATTTTTCAAACAACACATTTACTGTTGATAAAAAAGAAATTCTTGCAACCAATGGGAAAATCCATAAAGAAATGCTTGCGTTACTTAAGATAGTAGAGTAAAATTAAATATTAATCAGGGATCAAAAGATTTGATTTTTATCAAGCCCATAAAGGATATTATATGACAAAAAAATTAATTAACAAAATGTCTTTTGATGATCATTTAGGATGTTTTGGAAATTTCAATATTGAGGACTCAATATGCAAGAAGTTTTGTTCATTAAGCTTGCGTTGTGCAATAGAAAACGATCAAAATACACGCCTTGAGATGATTGAAGATCTTATATCTTCAGATAATATGATTATTAAGATGCAGTAAATACAAAATTGTTATTTACCGTTTATTGGAAATATCTTGCCTGGATTTAGTATTCCCTTTGGATCAAAAACCATTTTCAGCTTTTTCATAAGAACCCGCTCAACAGGGCCGATCTCTTTTGCCAGATATGGCGCCTTGGTTATTCCTATTCCGTGCTCACCGGAAATAGTTCCTCCAAGTTCAAGAGTATAGTCGAAAAGAGCTTCAACTGCCGCATTGGCCTTTTTCAGCTCTTCCTTATTCTTTTTATCCAGCATGACATTAAAATGGATGTTCCCATCACCAGCATGTCCGAAGCTAACCATGGTCAGCCCTGTTTCAGCCTGTAGAGCATTTATTTTTCTAACCATATCAGGCAGTTTGCTCCTTGGAACCACAATATCCTCATTTATCTTATCCTGACCATATTTAAACAGAGCGGGAGAAATCGCCTTGCGGGCTTTCCAGAGGTTTGCGGCCTCCTTTTTTGTTTGAGCTATTTCAAAACTTGTTGCGCCATGCTGAATACAGAGATTTTTTATTTCTTCTACAGTTTTTTCCACCTCGTCTCCATTGCCATCCACTTCTATAAGAAGTAAAGCCCCGGCCTGAACAGGCAGCCCCAGCTTAAGATGGGACTCCACGCACTTTATTGAAGCATTATCCATATATTCTATAGTGCGTGGTATTATACTGTGTCTGATAATTGATGAAACAGCTTCTGCCGCTGTCTCCATCGTACCAAAAACAGCCGTCATGGTCTTAATTGTTTTGGGGAGAGGTAGAAGACGCAGTACCATGCGTGTAATTATTCCAAGAGTCCCTTCAGAGCCGACAACAAACCTGGTAAGATCATATCCGACCACTCCCTTGGCTGTCTGTACACCTGTATTTATTATCTCTCCTGTTGGCAGGACGACTTCGAGTCCAAGAACATAGTCTCTTGTTACGCCGTATTTGATCGCCCTTGGGCCTCCGGCACATTCGGCCAAATTGCCGCCCAGGGTGGAGAATTCGGAACTTGCTGGATCAGGAGGATAAAAAAGACCCTCTTTTTCAACAGCCTTATGCAAATGGCTTGTAATAACACCAGGTTCTACATGGGTAATCAGATTGTCTCTGTCAATTTTAAGAATCCGGTTAAAACGGGACATCACAACGATCACCCCTCCATTGACAGCAAGAGAGCCTCCGGTCATTCCTGAACCTGAACCGCGCGGGATTACAAAGAAGTTGTACTCATTGGCAAGCCTTAGTATTGCAGATACTTCACTGCTGTTTTTCGGGAACAAAACAGCATCAGGCATATAAGTGCGGGCAGTTGCGTCGTATGCATAACAGGCCAAATCCTCTTTTGCCCTTGTGCAATTTGATGCGCCCACTATATCACGAAGTTTTTTAAAAGCAGTTTCAGTTAGAGTCATTAAAAATCACCGGATTCCAATTTCCGGCAAAGAAATTCAACCTGGTTTTTTACAGTGTTATCTTTTCTCGATCCTTTTTCGACCATAGCAATTGAATGAAGGGCTGTGGCATGATATCTGTTAAAGCTTTTCCCGATTGTCTGAAGAGGCGCATCCGTATGCATACGTGATAGATACATTGCTATCTGACGTGGCCAGACAATATTCTGTTTTCGTGAACGTGAAACAATATCATTTATTGAAATATTGTACTGCTTGCATACAAGTTTCTTTATGACATCCAAAGTAATATTTTTTCGTTGCCGGATAATATTTTTAACTACGCTTTCAGCAAGCCTGAGGTCGATGGATATTCCTAAAAGTGATGACCTCGCTGTAATACCGAGAAGTCCGCTTTCAAGCTGTCTTATATCTTCTGTAAGTTCTCCAGCCAAATAACTGATAATATCTTCAGGGACATTATATCCGTTCAGCTTTGCCTTTTTTTGTAATATTCTAACCCTTGTTCTAAAATTTGGGGAATCAATATTAGAAATAAGGCTGCATGATAGCCGTGATCTTAATTCGTTATTCAACTTAGGAATGTCAGATGGAAGATAACAACTGGAGAAAATTATTTTTTTGTTTGCTTCAAATAGAGTGTCAAGGGTCAATGCAAGCTCAACCTGTGTACGATCCTTGCCGCTTAAATAATGCACATCTTCAAGAAGTAACACGTCACATTCGTTTCTGTATTTGTTTTTGAACTTATCGATAGAATTGTTTCGAAAAGCAAATACCATTTCATTGCTAAAATCTTCGGCAGTAATATAATAAACACGATCTGAAGTCCGTTCAGACAGGATATGGCGTCCTACAGCTTGAGTGAGGTGACTTTTCCCCATTCCTGTTTTTGATAGTAAAAACAAAGAATTCTGATTGCCATTTTTCCTTGAAGCCAGCGACAGAGATGCTGAATAAGCAAAGTCATTATTACTGCCTACAACAAACTGATCAAAAGTAAAATCCCTTCTTAAAAAGTGTCCGCCAAGCAACTGTCTGTTTTCGTTTGGCAACGGCAACTGGGGATTGCAATCCTTTTTGGGGCTTATGCCGCTGTTTCTTTTATTAATTTCAATAATAAATTTGCAGGGATTGCTTGAAACATTATTTATTTCTGTCTCTATTAATGCACCATAGCGATCAATAATCCTTTTCTTGGAAAAAGTGTTTGTACACGAAAGGACAATACAATTTTCATCAAATTTTACAAATTCCAGAGGTTCAATCCACATCCTGAAACTATGGCCGGAAATCTGTTTTTTTATCGTTTTTTTTACGTTATTCCAGATAAATTTCATTAGGCCTTATGTTATAAGTGTTATTAAGATAATAATTATAAGATAAACATACTGAAAAAGAAAATATAAAATTTATGGAACGAAAAAATAAAGGTTTTGAAGAATTATTGCAGGTTATATATAAGTTTATGACCTGAATAAAACTTTCAGTCTTCTTTAAGAAATAAGGTGCTGTCTGTCAAACCTAATAAATAAGGTTTTGTGTTTTTTTATACAATAGTTATTAACAATTTATATCTACTTGAATATATTAATATATATTAGCGCCAAAAGACAACTGCTTCTAAATACAACCTTTTTTGAAATAGCATTTTTATTAAGCATTTTATGCATATCCATCTTTATTATGAAAATTGCCAAAACAGGGATTTATTCAAAAACTCAATTTTTCTTCGATTATCTTTTATTTCCGAATAAAAGTGAACTCGTTATATTCTATAAAGGCTATCATATCATTATAAACAAATAGCTGTTTAATATTATTAATGAATTCGTAAAAAGTGGTTTTTTGCAAGCGCCGCTTCAGATATAATTAAATTTAAACCAGGAAAAACTCACGTATAAGAAATCGTAAAAAAGAACAAGCTATAATAAAAATAATCATTGTGACAAGCAAGATGATTCTTTGTAAACAATAATATTTTATCAGTTTCTTTCTTAACGATTTCTAATACATTCAGATAGTTCCCTGATTTAAATTTAATTATACCTGAAGCTCATTACGCAAAAGTAATTTTCGTCTGCAATGCCGCAAGGTGGCATAATATAGCTTTTTACAAAGCCGTCATTATTAATCGGAATTTGTTTGAAAAAATACTGAGGACGGTAATATAATAGTAAAAATGCAAAACGATTAGCCCTAAACTCTGAACACTTTTCAAAGGTCTCACATGGAATAGCTTATGAAAAACATTCGGCCTGTTATAGGAATTACAATGGGAGATCCGGTTGGGATCGGCCCTGAAATTATTCTTTTAGCTTTGAGGGAAACTTCAATATTCAATATGTGCAGACCTCTTGTAATTGGAGATGAGCAGAGGCTGCAAGCGGCGATGCAATGTGTTGAAAGCCATTTTGCAATCAATACCATACAAACCCCTGATCAAGGGGTCTATAAATGCGGCTGCATTGATGTTATATCGCTTTCAAAACTTGATTCCATCAAAACATTCTGGGGCAAACCAACGGTGCAAACCGGAAAAGCTATGGTAGGCTATATAACCGCGGCAATTGATATGGCAACCCGCGGGAGCATAGCCGCAATAGTTACATGTCCGATAAATAAAATGGCCATGAAGATGGCCGGATTTAATTATAATGGACATACCGAGCTGTTAGCTGAACATACAAAAACCGAAAAATACGCCATGATGCTCGCGGGAAATAAACTCCGCGTTGTTCTTGTAACAATCCACATGCCCTTACGTGAGGTTGCCGCTTTTCTTTCAACAGACAAGATACTTCAAACAATACGAATCACCTGGAATGCGCTATATAAACGTTTTGGACTTAAAAAACCCCGCATAGCGGTTGCCGGACTTAACCCACACGCGGGAGAAGGTGGCATGTTTGGAGATGAAGAGGAAAATATTATTGCGCCTGCAATTCATCTTGCAGGAAAAGAAGGATTCAACGTCTCTGGTCCTTTCCCTCCTGATACGCTATTTTATTATGCTGCAAAAGGGGATTACGACGCTGTTGTATGCATGTACCATGATCAGGGGCTTATTCCTTTTAAGATGCTCCATTTTAGCGACGGGGTTAATACGACACTTGGTCTTCCGATAATAAGAACCTCTGTTGACCATGGAACAGCTTACGATATTGCCGGAACAGGCAAAGCAGATCCAGGCAGCCTTGCAGCCGCGATAAATATGGCCGCAAAGCAGGCTATACAAGCTGGATGTAAAGTGTAGGGTTAAAAGCTTTTATGCAATCTGAAAAGATCATTATACGTGGAGCAAGACAGCATAATTTAAAAAATATCGATGTTGACTTGCCTCGAAATAAATTTGTGGTTATTACAGGTCTGTCCGGATCAGGCAAATCAACACTTGCTTTCGACACTCTCTATGCTGAAGGGCAGCGCAGATATGTTGAATCGCTTTCAGCTTACGCGCGTCAGTTCTTAGAACGTCTTGAAAAGCCGGATGTTGATCTGATAGAAGGCCTGTCGCCTGCCATTGCAATTGAACAAAAAACCGCCAGCCACAATCCTCGTTCGACTGTAGGTACGGTAACAGAAATATATGATTACCTTCGGCTGCTTTATGCCAGGATCGGAACTTCACACTGTTATAAATGCGGACAGCCCATTACCGCTCAAACACTTGATCAAATTATTGACAGAATAATGTCGTTTGCCCAGGGAACCAGGATAATCATCTTATCGCCAATAGTTTCCGGTCAAAAAGGCACATACAGCAGTCTTTTTAACCAACTGAAAAAAGAAGGTTTTGCCAGGGTCCGTATTGATGGAAAAACCTTAGAAATCGAAGAAGCAGGAGGGCTGGATAAGAATAAGAAACATAACATAGATGTGATAGTTGACCGCCTTGTAGTAAAAAATAATATTAAAAACCGGATTGCTGATTCTCTGGAACTGGCGATGTCCCTCTCAAACGGGCTTGTGAATGTGGGTGTTTCCGGCCGGGAACCTGTCCTGTTCAGCGAAAAGGCCGCATGTATCAACTGCGGCATAAGTTATCCTGAATTTATACCAGCGAGCTTTTCGTTTAATTCTCCCCAGGGAGCATGCTTGAAATGTGGTGGTCTTGGCTCAGCCACTGAATTTGATCCGGATCTTATTGTTCCAAACCAGGAACTTTCTTTAAGGAACGGAGCGGTTACTTTATGGGCAAACAGGAATACAGTACACTTTGCTGAATTTCTGGATGCGCTTACGATGCATTACAATGTTGATATATATACACCATATAAGGACCTTCCGGATCGATTTAAAAATGCCTTGCTATATGGTTCAGGGAATGAATCAATTACTTTCTACTTTGAACGAAATAATCGTCGCATTACTTACAAAAAAACGTTTGAAGGAATTATACCAAGATTAAAACGACGTTACATGGAAACAGATTCCCACCAATCCAGGGAAGAAATCAGGCGCTATATGAATTTTCGCCCCTGCCCGGAATGCCATGGAGCAAAATTAAATAAAGAAAGCAGATCAGTTAAAGTGGGGGGGCTTGCGATATTCGAAGTTACCGCGCTTTCAGTGACAAAAACCAATGCTTTTTTCAGGGAATTGCAACTAAAAGGCAAAAAAGAGATTATTGCCAGAAGGATTCTCAAAGAAATAATTGAACGGTTGGGTTTTCTTGAAAATGTTGGACTTTCCTACCTGACACTTGACAGATCGGCCTTCACACTCTCCGGCGGAGAGAGCCAGAGGATACGGCTTGCGACACAAATTGGATCGAAATTAACAGGCGTTCTGTATGTTCTTGATGAACCGAGCATAGGCCTGCACCAAAGAGATAATCAACGTCTTCTGGACTCACTTTTACAGATGCGTGATCTTGGCAATACCGTGCTTGTTGTCGAACACGACGCACAAACCATACTCGCTGCGGATTATGTCATTGACATGGGTCCCGGCGCCGGCGTTAACGGCGGGTACGTTGTATTTTCAGGAAGCCCAAAAAAACTTCAAAAAGATAATAATTCATTAACAGGCCAATATCTGTCAGGACGAAAGCGCATTGAAGTTCCATCCAAACATCGATCCGTTCAAAAGGAAAAACTTATCATTAAAAGTGCGGTTGAAAACAATCTCAAAAATATTGATGTTGAATTTCCCCTTGGCTGCTTTATATGCGTAACCGGTGTGTCAGGCTCAGGCAAATCAACGCTTGTTCTGGAAACGCTGCATAAAGCTCTTTCCCAGCATATCTATCATGCCAGGATACCGGCAGGCAAACACTCAGATATTCTTGGTCTCGAGTATATTGATAAGGTAATTAATATTGATCAGTCTCCCATAGGCAGAACTCCTCGATCCAACCCCGGAACATATACGAGCATTTTTACCTATATAAGGGAGCTGTTTTCAAAAACAACTGAAGCCCGGATGAGAGGATACAAGCCCGGCCGTTTTAGTTTTAACGTCAAGGGTGGAAGATGTGAAGCCTGCTGCGGTGATGGAATTATAAAAATCGAAATGCATTTTTTGCCGGACTTGTATGTGACCTGCGATGTCTGCCACGGCAAAAGGTACAACCGAGAAACCCTTGAAGTCAGATATAAGGGGAAAAATATTGCTGATGTTCTTGACATGACGGTTAATCAAAGCATCATCTTTTTTGATAAAATAACAAACATCAAATCAAAGCTCTTAACACTCGTTGATGTGGGCATCGGATATATCCGCATAGGCCAGCCGGCAACAACTTTATCCGGCGGCGAGGCACAACGTATCAAATTATCACGCGAACTCAGCAAAAAAGGTACCGGCAGAACAGTCTACATTCTTGATGAACCAACCACAGGGCTTCATGTGGATGACATAAAAAAGCTTCTTAAAGTATTAAGCAGGCTGGTTGAATCCGGGAATACCGTGATCGTGATAGAACATAATATGGATGTAATAAAAACCGCCGATCATATCATCGATCTGGGTCCTGAGGGAGGGGATGAAGGCGGGTATATTATAGGATGCGGCACCCCTGAAGAGATTGCAGCTATTGACGAATCCTATACAGGACAGTTTTTAAAAAAGGTTTTGCGCAACCCTCACGCAGACAAGTAGCGCAGTGAAATTATTTATAAGTCTATAAAAACAAAACAGGGTTATTGCTTTTAAAAGGCAACAACCCTGTTTCATTTACTAATTAAATTCTTGTTTTTAGTGGCCGGCTCCAAACAGCGCAGCAATTGCTCCTGCCTGTGGATGGGCGTAAATAAGAATCAGCGAGACCACCAGTGCATAAATACAAAGTGACTCAATCATGGCAAGACCGATCAGCATGGTAACCGTTACCTTGCCTGATGACTCGGGATTTCTTGCGATGCCTTCAACTGCGGCTTTCAAACCCATACCCTGTCCAAGACCGCAACCAACAGCTGCTAACGAAATACAGAAACCAGCTGCAACCGCGCTAGCAATAAAAAATTGTAATGCACTTACTTCCATGAAATTTACCTCCTGTTATAATTATTATTTGCTTCTTTCATTTTCCCATAAAATTAAAAGCAAACGTTATTCTTATTATTAAAACCTGTTATAGCTTAATGAGCATGTTCCATTGCGCCGGTAAAGTACATGATTGAGAGTAAAAAGAAAACAAATGCTTGAACCATGGCAACAAAAATACCAAGTGCCATTAGCGGCAGTGGAGCAAAGAAAAGACCTGCCAGCGCAAGAAGGATACCCAGCACCAGCTCATGCCCCATCATATTACCAAAAAGCCGGAAAGAAAGTGACAGGATACGCGCCACATGGCCAATAACTTCAATCGGGAATATAATTGGGATCATCCACCACACAGGTCCTAAAAAATGTTTAATATATTTAATACCATGATATTTAAGACCGATCATGTGCGTAAAAATAACTACAGTTAATGCGCATGAAGCAGTTGTGTTCAGGCTGGCGGTTGGGGGGAAAAAACCGGGCACAAGACCTATAAGATTACATGTGGCAACATATAGAAATACGGTCGCAGCTAACGGAAAGAGCCATCTGCCTTGTTCCCCTGTAACGCTTATCATAAAATCTTCCATTCCCGAAATGATGATTTCAAATACGTTTTGTCCTTTTGAGGGAATCATTTTTACGCTTTTGGCTGCAATGGCGCCAAGAGTTATAAGCAGGATCATAACCACCCACGAATAAATAACATGAACATATGCATGTGCAAAATGTCCCAAACCAATCAACTCAAAAAACTTGACAAAAACTAGATATGGATGTTCCACTTTATGCTGCCTCCCTGAAAATAAGTTTTTTAAATTCACATATAGTTGCAAGGATTATGCTGGCAACCACAACCGAAAGACCGATAACAAGTCCAACAGGATCTACATAGCGCCTTGATATAAGGACAAATATAATAAAAGCGCTTGCAAAAAAACGAACGTAATATTTAGCTAAAATAGTTCTGAAAGAAGAAATATGGGGAGGTGTAAAAGCTTTTTTCAGTGTCCGATATAACAGATGAAAATTAATTGTAACTATCAGCCCTCCGAAAATAATTCCCCTTGCAAAATCAGGCGGCGTATTAATAAGGCCAACAACGCTCGCAATGAAAAATAAAACCCAGTTTGCCCGAACAACAAACTTAAAAATGCGCTGTTGAATATTCACGATATCAATATTTTCTGGCTTTTTTTATTGCAAACCCAATATTTCTATATCCTGCAGCGATTCCCAACCCAAGAAAAATTAATGTTAACCATGGGGTTGTATCATACCGCCTGTCAAGATATACCCCAATAGCAAGCCCGATAAAAATAGAAAGAGCTACCGATAGACCAATGCTACTGTAATATGCTAAGTCCTTAATAGAAGATTTAGTCTCGTTTTTCATGGAAAAGAACGCCTTGAACTATATAATCTCGCTGTTCAATCTATTTAGAAAAAATTGTATATCATAAGAATAATATCAAGTCAACGTAAAAATAATGGCTTCATAAAAAGCTATATTATCCCGCAAAACAACATACTATCGCTTTTTATGAGATTACTCAAATTTATAATGTCAGGTTGCTGTCTATAACCGTTCCTTTTTGAATAACGGCCTGAGATTTGCCTATATTCATTATCATAACCTTACCTTTAATGATTACGTCTTTTTCAAAACAGACATCCCCCTTAATAGTTAGAGATTCGCAGTCAACAAGAGAAGGAATCCCGTCTACAAGAAATCTTTCATTAAGCAAATCCCTATTGCCGTAATATTCAGGATCAAGATTTATCTTTATCTCATCTAATTTTCTTTCCGGGTTTAAAATCAGAGCCTGTTCTTTTGATAAAATATAACAGTCAGAACGCACAGCCAGCAAATCGTTGCAATTTTTCACAGGAAAAAAACGTGATCTCGGTACACGAATTGCCCTGGCGCCTTCAAAAAGCAATATGGCAGATCCCATTGCAGTCTCAACCTGGTACACTTTAGGGGTAGATGCATCCACAGGGTCAAGTGTCTTTGGGTTTAAGATCATAGGAAGTCTGATGGTTCCAAATTTGTTTATAAGGTCCAGCAAAAAATGCAGGTTAATCCAGATGTTGTTTGTGTTGAAATACCTGTATTTGCTTATATCTCTAAAAGCATCCAATTCGTCTTTTGGGCACTGGGCTGCTTCACGCAAAATCAAATTGCCGGTTTTATATCTGGCAATATGCCCTCCCTTTAAATCGCTTGGAGTTCTTTCGGCAACTTCCATCATAAACGGAAACTTGTTTTCGGCAAAGTACCCAAGCAGTGATGTATCCATTGTAGCTCCCAGATTGTCCGAATTGGCGATAAATGCGTATATTATCCCTTTATCAAGGAGATGTTGGAGTGTTTTAGATGCATAAAGGGCTGTATAAACATCACCGTGGCCGGGCGGATTCCACTCCAGATCTCGATCCTTTGACCAGTCAGCAGGTCCGAGTCCTTTACTAAGTATTTTTGGAAATTTGTGCTGAATAAACATTGCGGGAACGCTGCGCGGATTTATTCGTGATAGAGCGGAAAGGGTATCCTGATGTGTGCTAAAGCTGTTCATTAATGACAGAATGACATTATTTGCTTGAGCCTGCTTTAAGATTATCTCAAGAAAGCTTTTGCCGTTTTTTACCCTGATAATCGATTTGGGCTTTGTAAGGCCCATAGTAGTGCCAAGCCCGCCGTTTAATATTATCATCACGGCATTTTTTAAGACCTTTTTCCCTGCATCAGCATACTGGCCGACATTATCCGCACTTTCAATTTCGTCCGCATTCAGAGGCTTTATATCTTTATCAAACACGAGACCTGTTTCACCAGCAACGACCTTTTTATAATAATAAGCAAATGTATCAATAAGGGCCTGCGGCAGCCCCTCTTTTTCCATCTTTATAATAAAGGATTGCAGGTGTTTTGGCATGTTGGATTGCTTCATAACAGACGCTCCATGATAAGAGACCTTTGAAAAATGTTCAATTTTGTTCGAGTACAAGGAGGACGACCAAATTTCAAACCAGGTTCAACCGGAGAAATATATTGAATATTTCGAGGATTGAAATTTGAGCCTGACGCAGTAATCGGGCAAAAGGGGACGTTTTGCAAAGGTCTTAATAATTTAAAGTTCCTCTATCCATCCAATCGCGTCTTCTGTCCTGCCGTACTGAATGTCGGTTATGGCCTTATAGAACTTGTTTGCCATCGGCCCTACTTTGCCGCCATCTATGTTTATAACTCTCTCGCCGTATTTCATTTCACCAACAGGCGAAATAACCGCTGCTGTTCCTGTTCCAAAAATTTCCTGTAATTTCCCTGAGTCATGCGCATCTATCAGTGCATCTATGCTGATCTGCTTTTCACTAACCTTTATACCCCATTTTTTTGCCATAGTTATTACAGAATCTCTGGTAATGCCGGGAAGTATGCTTCCGTTTAACACAGGGGTTACCAGCTCATCATCTATGACAAAGAAAATATTCATGGAGCCAACCTCTTCGATATATTTCTGATGGACGCCATCAAGCCACAGTACCTGTGTATAACCGTTTTTGTGGGCTTCTTCCCCTGCATATAAACTTGCCGCATAATTTCCGGCTGCTTTGGCCTCGCCTATTCCGCCGCGTACAGCTCTCACATGATTCTTTGTCACCCAGATTTTAACAGGATTAAACCCTTCTGGATAATATGCGCCAACCGGAGAAAGGATAATAAAGAAACGGTATGTATGTGACGCGCGTATACCCAGAAAAGGATCTGTTGCGATAATTGTTGGCCTTATATACAGGGAGGTTCCCGGCGCGCCGGGAATCCAGTCTTTTTCCAGAGCAACTAACTGTTTCATGGCATCAAAGACAAAACCTTCGTCAAGTTCGGGGATACAAAGCATTCGGCAGGACCGGTTCAGCCGCTTGAAATTATCTTTTGGCCTGAAAAACTGGACAGCGCCCGAATCTGTTTTATAAGCTTTCAGCCCTTCAAATACCGCCTGTCCATAGTGAAGCACCATGGTTGCAGGATCCATTTCAATAGGAGCATATGGTTCGATTCGTGGATTATGCCATCCATTCTCAGGATTATAATCCATGTTAAACATATGGTCAGTAAATATTGTTCCAAAACCGAGACTCGAATTGTCTGGTTTGGGTTTAAGAGTGTCGGATTTTGCAATTGTCAGTTGCATTTAACCTCCTCAGCAAAAGATAAAATTGTAACCATTCAGGTTTTTTCAAGAAACTTTTGGGACAGGCTTAATGCATTTGTAAAAAGTCGTCACTCCGGTAAAAACCATGCCTGAGGCAGACAAGCCGGAATGACATCGGTGGTATTCAACTTTTTTTCACATCAAACACTTGACACATGACAGGACACTATTTTGTTCACTTGAAATAAAATCTTGTTTATCCTGTCTGATTCTTTTTAAAAAATCTATCCCCAGAGCATAAGCCCTGTATTATTATCATAGTTTCTTTCCATTGGTTTGCCTGTTAATTCCTGAAGATTGATTTCACCGGCATAAATAATAGTTTTGGAAAAAAGATGTCCTCCGATTGTTTTCCCCAGTTCATCGGCAAGAAGAATATGAGCGTGAACAAATGGCTTGCCCTCCTTTAACGAAACATTGCCTGTACAACTTACGATTTCAAGAGGCGCTTTTTCCGTAAATGTGACATAAACCTGCTGCTTTTGGTCATATGCGCCTATTGTATATGACGAAACCGCGCCGATAACTGAAAATACAGCCATCTGGATCGAGGCTTTTTTGCAAAATTCCTCAATGGAATTTATCAAATCGCCGCCATGAGAAAAACTGCCTGCAAAAATACGTCCCTGCTGAAATTCAAAACAGGAAAGTTCCTTCATCGCAATATCCTGACCCGGGTATGCCGAAATATAAAAAAGGTTAAAAATTGTTTTGCTTATCCTTATTTTTCAAATATATAGCAAACCTATGCTTAAGAGGCAAGTATAAATAAGTTGTACGGATTGCGCCGTAATTTTGTTTGTTTTCAAGGCGCGTTAAGGCGCGCATAACGAGTTATGTAAGCCTTGACGGAACACAGAAAACAAGCAATTGGAATAATGGGTTTATATTCCAGCTCATTCTCATTGAAAAATATTGTGATTCATGGGATATATAAATTATGACTGTCTCGTAAAAAGTCTTTTGTGAACGGCTTTTGAGCATTTTGGGGAAAAAGCAATTGAGATGTTCATCGTCAAGAAATGCAAACTGTTTGAGGCCGTCAGGCTGAGTTCTTGTATTTTAGATGAACATTTCAATTGCGCCCAAAATGGTCATGAAGTGAACAAAATCGACTTTTTACGAGTTCATCAATCATGAATTGAAAAAATACCGGCATTTCAACATTCCATATGGACGGCTTAAATCTACGGCCATTAGAATAACTATGAATTCAAAAAGTCGTAGAGATTCAGAAAAGGAGAGTTTTAAATAACATGACTGAAGTTGATATCATCATATCCAACGGACTGGTGCTGACGATGGATGAAAATGACACTGTAATTGAAAACGGAGCCATTGCAATTGACGGTGAAAATATCATTGCTGTGGGAAGGCAAGAAGAAATTGAGGCGAGATATATATCCGGAAAAATCATAGACGCAACAAACCATCTGATTATGCCGGGACTTATTAACAGCCACACCCATGCCGCAATGACCTGCTTCAGGGGAATAGCAGATGACATTGAACTGATGGACTGGTTAAACGATTACATATTCCCTGCCGAGGCTAAAAATGTAAATGCAGAACTGGCCTTTTGGGGAAGCCTGCTGGCATGCGCGGAAATGATCAAATCAGGAACAACGACATTCTGTGACATGTACATTTTTGAAGACGAAACAGCAAAGGCCGCAAAAGAGGCCGGCATGCGATGTCTTCTTGGAGAGGTTCTTTTTGATTTTCCGTCGCCCAATATTAAAACACCTGCCGAAGGTCTGGAATACACCAGAATGCTCATTGAAAAATGGGCGGATGATCCTCTGATCAACATCATGGTCGAACCCCATTCATTATACACATGTTCTCCTTCTCTTCTTATAGATGCCAAGGCTTTGGCTGATCAGTACAACGTTCCGATTGCCACCCATTTTCTGGAAAACAAAGAAGAAGCAAAACAATTAAGAAAAAAACTTGGAAAAAGGGCAACTAATTTTCTGAAAGATATCAATTATCTTGATGAGCGATTCTTTGCCTTTCACTGCGTTTGCATGGACGAAGAGGATATAAAAATCTTTGCGGACAGCGGATGCAAGGTTGTTCATAATCCTGAAAGCAATATGAAGCTTGCTTCCGGTGTTGCTCCTGTATCCAGTATGTTAGATCATGGGATTGTCGTGGGGCTTGGAACCGATGGGTGTGCCAGCAATAACAATCTCGACATGCTGCAGGAGATGGACACGGCGGCCAAGCTTGAGAAGGTTGAACGTCTTGATCCAACAGTCATGTCCGCGCATACTGTTACACATATGGCGACCTGTAACGGCGCACGGGTTCTTGGAATAGAAAATCTTGCAGGTTCTCTAAAAGCCGGGATGAAGGCGGATATCATTACCATAGGTTTGAATAAACCCCACCTTACCCCGATGTATAATCCTTATTCTCACCTCGTTTATGCGGTAAACGGGTCTGATGTAAGCACAGTTGTTATAAACGGGAAAATAGTTATGAAAGACAGGCAGCTTTCAACGATCAATGAATCCGAAGTTATAAAAAGAGTGAATAAAATAGCTCTTGGGATCAAAAAAAGCCTTGGGATCGGTTGATAGCAGGGACCTTTGCAAAACGCCGGAGAAAGCAGGGTGGCCGGAATAGAATCGCGGTGCATTTAGCGTTAGGCAATTGGAATAAATATTTTTCTTATACAATTAAATTAATAAGTGAATAGGAACTATAAACTCTCTTCCAATACTATAATGTAATTTTCCTTTGTGGTGAAACCGTCCGATAATGACTGCTGGATGTGTGTTGAATTCTTCAGCAAAAGCTACAATATCATGTACAGTTAGTGGACCAGCAGCTATGACCTCCTGCTCCTCCGTGAATGTCCACTTGATGGCAAATGCGTCTGCCTCCTCCTCTTTTTTTAAATCAACACCATAAAAATCAATATTTTCTATAGAGACATACTTCTTTCCATGCAAGAAAAATTAATAGCAAGTGTTAACTAAAATAAGATCATTGTCATTCAGGTCCACTTCTGGTTGTTGTGTAAGCCAGTTCAGGTAGGGTATAAAAACACTTTGCACTGAGCGGGCAGAGAGACGCCCATGTTCTCAGACCTCGGGAGTCAGACCTCGGGAGGGACAATCAAGGGCCTCTCTCTGAACCCCTAGGCTGGATAAGGAATGATTGGCAGACATGTAAATATACATGGAATGCCGGATAGACGTAACGATTAGCTGGGGTGTTCGCTGAAAAGAGAGAAAATCGCCGAAATAATTCTTTCATTTACAACAGGTGAGGTGCGCTGAAAAAATGCAGGACCTTCTAACCAATTGATATTACAACCATTAAAAGTTTATTGACATAAGGAGTATAGAATGTCCCCATGTTCCTAGTTATGTCTGAAAGATCTGGTTGAAAGGCATATTGTTGGGACAGTAATGAATTTAACTCATCCCAAGGTTTTAATATGTCATTGATGAATCTGTATGGAGTCATATGAGCAATCTAGCACCACGCATCACCGGCGAAATAAAGCTGCATAGCGAAGCGGCGCAGCTTTATTTTGTCCGCGTGTATGCGTTTGTTAGCGATTTTATATGTATGCAAATGACTGTGGTGCACGTTTAACATTAAACTCTCTTAGGTCTTTATGTTTAGGATATTTTTTTACCTTTTTTACCTTAATTGCATGGCCGACTTCTTTGCCAGAAAAATAACTATCATAATATTCCTTGTCTATCCCAGCGGAATCCATTGTTAAAAGCCATAATTCTGTAATGTCAAAAGACAAAATATCATCTATTTCAAATTCACCAATGACCTTACTTACTGGGCTTGAAGCATAGATAACTATTTTTCTAACATCTGGTTTTTTAAATATAGTCCTTCGGAATTCATACTTCTTTTCTCCCGAAAGAATCATTTCTGCATATTTCGGTTTAATTGATAATAAAACTTTCATCTGTTTCCGATGCTCCTAGAATTAAATCAAATTGTTCTTTCGTTATTTCCTCAAAACCACGAGGAACACTATATGTATCGCGAATAACACCCATTTCAATGAGAGACTGCAAATTAGGCCTTCTGGGAAAAGAATATAGATATAAGAAATTTACGATAAATGGTCTATTCCCTTGATTGTAGTTCCAGTGCTCGCTAAGTTGTTCATCGGTAAATACGCTTCTTTTTCTGCAAAGACTTACAAATTCACTTTCATTTTTGATATTTAAAGTCACGTTTTCAACGACACCGATGGTTGTAACGACCCCTCTGTAATAACCGCCAGTACGATAGAATACTATTACATCTCCAGGTATTAGGTTTTTATAAAATGACCGGGAAATATATACTTTTTGTATCGCATTTCGGTGAGGTTGATTTTCAACATAATCGTCAGCCGATTCGTTATTGAGGATCGAATCAGGGAACAATTCTGTATGATATTGAGGATAGATAGGGACTATGAAATACCTTCTATCCCTATCAACAAAAGGATAGGTGCTCTTCTGGTGTTCCGCATCTGGTTCCGGTTTGTAATCTTTTACATATATCTTCTCATCACCCGTCGGGGTATATTTTATCCCATATTGACAAAATCCCCAATCAGATAACAAACCAATAAGCCTCTCCTGTTCTTCAGTATTATCAAACAACGTGACATAAATCTCATCCACCTTATTACGCAGAGCATTATCGAATATAATTTTTAGAAACCGTTCACCAAGTTTGTATCCATTAGATATTACTTTAAATGTTCCTATTTTGAGTCTTTTCTTTTTATCAAAGATTGGATCTATATCTGAATAGTTTTCTTCTTTCCCCTCTACTTTCACATACAAAAAAGCAACTATTTTACCTTCATCAGATCGACAAATATATGCAGTTTCGTCAGCTTTCGAGTTAAACCATTTATCGAATCCTTGATAGTCATTACGAAATAAATCAAAAAATCTATCATTTACATCAATGTTTCCAAAGTACTCTTTTCTAACCGATAATGTTTTGTATTCTGCAAGAGCTGGATTTTCAGCAGTAACTTTTTCAAGAAAACCGTCGATAGAAAAAACACGATCGCTTATTTCAAGATCAATTGCTTTTTTGTGGATTTTACGATCTTCGGTGATAAGGTAATTTACACGTTCAGCAAATACTTCCTTTAGTAGAGATGTGTCTATTCTGTCATTCTCATCCTGGTCATATTTATCCCTAACAGCTTGAATTTCTGCTGACTCAGGAGCCTCAGTTTTAAGAAGCGTGTAATTCTTAATTTTTGCCTTGATGGTTTTTACAATTTCACCATCTTTGTGTTTTTGTATTTCAGATAATGAGAGCGGATGTATACATTTTTTATAATGCAGATTATCGAACCATCCGAATAAAGTTCCTATATCCTCATTTATGACTCGATTAGCCTCACGATGAATCAATATATTGGTATCCAGCAATATTCTCATTTCTTACACTTGCCAAGTTGCAGTTTGTCAATAAAATTAGTAAAGCTATCAAATCCTTCAGCAACATCTAATTTCAAAAATGGAACACACAAATGTTCAGCTATATTTTTAGCGTATTTTATTTCTTTATCCTGAAAATACAATAAAAAATCATAATCATATGAAATACCATCCCTTCCAGATATTCTCTTACTAATATTTTTGATTGTGTCAAAAAGGACAACAATTGCGCAAGGTGCGATTCTCTGAAAGGTCTCCATAGGAATTCGTTCTACTTCATGATTTGAATTCAGCAAACAGAAATGTCCATCTATCAAGGCAAGCCTATCAGGGTGAATATATTTTTCTATTGCGCTCAAAAGGATATCTTGATTGCTATTAATGTTCTTGACACTTTTATCTGTGTCATTTGGTTTTTCATCCTTTAATTTCATTATTAACTGGCTAGCGGGAAAATGGCTAATAGATTTGGTGTCTTCAAGGTGCTGGCACGTCCAAGTTTTACCTACTCCGTGAATCCCACCAACAAAAATTATTTTCCTCATCACATTACTTTCTTCGCTAACAAGCTAACGCCCGGCAAGGCACGGCGGCTTTTTGCCGTCGCCCTTAATGCCGATGTGGCCCTATTTTATACACCAAAAAGAGCTCCCATTTGATTAAGCAGACCACTAGCGACTAAATTTCCGCTCGCTGCTTCTAATATCCGCTTAATTGATGAAAGTGATTCTCCAATAATTGTGTTCTTTGGATTGGGAGAACTTATTTGCGCCTCTAACGTACCAATTTCAGAGTTTAGTTCCTGCTTGCCTTTTTCATCTACACCGATGACATCAATGGTCCCTCTTAATGCTTTAATAAGATCAGCCAATTTACCTGCATCGAACTCTATTGTTTTCGACTGGGAGCTATTTGTGGCCTCAATTTGTATTTGCGAGTCCTGAATATTTCCTTCGATATAATTCTTTATGTTATATGTAACGCTTTGCGCTTTGCTTTTCTCTTCTGACGAAAAGCTCATTCCTTCTCCCGTTATTCCATCTTCTTCTAGCTTTAACGACCATTCGAGTATTATTTTTCTTACTGCATCGAGGACACCTTGAAATTGAGAAGCGTTCATGTGCAATGATGGTTGCAATCTATAGCTAATTGCATCCATTAGCATTTTTTCAACTGCCGGTGAAAATGAAACTTGAAAGGCGTCTGAGCCAGATTTCTGGGCATTAATTAAGTCGTGCTCGAGCTCACCAATAGGCGTATTGAAATGCATTTTAGAAAAACCTTTCGCATGATCTAAATTCTGAAATTCTAAAGGTTGATATCCTCGATATGGATTAAATACTTGTACGGCACCATGCAATTCACGATACTTTGGCACTTCATCCTCACCATAGCCATCGAGCTCTTGCCTTACCCATGTGGCAAGATCATCAAGCTTCAGCTTCGTCGCGACCACTAAGCTTTTCTGAAGGAGCTCCGTTATTTTAATATCGTGATTAAGAGCATCTTTTTGTAATTCTTCAACTAATGAGACCATTGATTTGGTTAAATCTCCTTAGGGCTAACGTAGAATTAAGCCGCCGTGCTTTTTGCGGTGATATTCCCCCGATAAAGTGGACACGTTTCATTTCACGCTGCAATCCTCTCATATTCCACTGGGCTTAAATAGTTTAAACTGGAGTGCAGTCTTTTCCTATTATAAAAATTATTCAAATATCCTGCGATTGAATAACGT
>JAUVHU010000084.1 GCA_030593145.1 Desulfobacteraceae bacterium | reverse complement strand
GCTTGAAGTTGAAGCTGCTTCAGACCGTTACAGCTACCTGGATACCGTTGTGGTGGGCCGTGTTGTTGAAGTTAACCCGCACCCCAATGCCGACAAGCTCAAACTCTGCAGTGTGGATATAGGCGGCCAAACAATACCTGTTGTGTGCGGCGCCCCAAATACAAAAAAAAATATGCTTGCGCCATGCGCACTTCCCGGCACCTGTTTCCCCAATGGAATAATACTGGAAAAAAGTATTATTCGAGGAGAGGTGTCACAGGGAATGCTGTGCAGCCCTGTTGAATTAGGCCTCGGCATATCAGGCGACGGCATCATGGAACTCGACCAGAATCTTGCTGTCGGAGACAAACTCCAACATGCCCTTGGGCTGTCGGACACGGTTTTTGAAATCGATCTTACCCCGAACAGGCCGGACTGTCTCAGCATTATCGGCACAGCGCGGGAAATAGCGGCGTTTCAAAAAACAAATATATCCTATCCTGAAATTAAGCTTCCTGAATCAGCAGATACTGCCGAAGATATTTCAAACTTCAGCTCTGTTACAATAATGAATGCTGATCTTTGCCCAAGATATTCCGCAAGGCTTGTTTTTGATATTAAGATTGAGCCCTCCCCTTTCTGGCTTCAGGATCGTCTTGTTTCTGTGGGTTTAAAACCTATCAACAACATAGTCGATATCACCAATTTTGTAATGATGGAAACCGGCCAGCCGCTGCACGCATTTGACTTTGACCGCCTTGCAGAAAACAGGATTGTTGTCAGAACTGCTGAACAAGGGGAAAAATTTACAACCCTTGATCAAAAAGAACGGCTACTTTCCGCAGAAATGCTCCTGATCTGTGACGGTGAAAAACCGGTTGCCCTTGCGGGGGTCATGGGGGGAATGAATTCGGAAATTGAAGATTCCACCACAAAAATTCTTCTTGAAAGCGCCTATTTTGATCCTGTCTGCATACGGAAAACTTCTAAAAAAACAGGGCTTGCCACAGATGCATCCCACCGTTTTGAACGGGGAATAGATCCTGACGGCACTGTCAAAGCATTAAACCGGGCAGTGCAGCTTATCTTTGATATCTGCGGCGGCAGAATAATTCGCGGCATAATTGATGAATATCCAAAACCTGCGCCTGAAAGGGTAATCACCCTGAGCGTCGATGCTTCAAATCGCCGTCTCGGCACAAACCTGTCTCAGGATGAAATTAAGCAATATTTAAAGTCCATTGAATTTGCTGTTGAAAAAATCGATGTTGATAACCTCCGGGTTGTTCCGCCGTCTTTCAGGGTCGATATAAACAGATTTGAAGACCTGACCGAAGAGGTTGCGCGCCTTTATGGTTATAATAATATTGCAACAACCTTTCCGCTAATACCCGCGGAAGCCAAGCCGCCGTCAAAAAAAATCGAGCTAAGAAACCGCCTTAAACAGCTCATGACCTGTCTTGGTTTTACTGAAGCGATCAATTACAGTTTTATCAATAAATTATCATGTGATCGTCTCGAACTTAAAGCTGATGATCCCAAAAGACGGATGATGCATGTTTTAAATCCGATAGCGGAAGATCAATCCACAATGCGTATATCCCTGATACCGGGTCTGCTTGAAACAATGCGACATAACATCTCCGTGCAGAACAGGAATCTCAAGCTGTTTGAAATCGGCAATGTTTTTTTGAATACCGGACAGAAAGACAGCCAGCCGGATGAGTTTGAAATATTATCGGGTCTCTGGACAGGAGCAAGGGTTGATGCTTATTGGGGTTCAAAGGAAATAAGCTGTGATTTTTATGACTTAAAAGGCGCTGTTGAAGAACTTTTAAGGAATCTTGGAATAACAGATACAACCTTTACCGCTATAGAGCCTGATGCCTGCTGTTATACAAAACCGGGATATTCAGCCAGGATTATTGTTGACAACAATGTAATCGGCCTTCTTGGAGAAATTCATCCTCTTGTTCTGAAAAATTATGATTTAAAACAGAAAGCATATATTTTTGAGCTGGATTTCGACAAACTCATCGAACTTGTGCCTGATATTAAATTAGCGCGGCCCATACCCAAATTTCCCGCCATATCAAGGGATATTACACTTATTGTTGACAAAGATACCGAGGCAATGAATATATTGCAAATGGTTGAAGACCTTGATGAAGAAATTGTGGAAAATTTGTATCTGTTTGATGTATATGAAGGAAGCCCTGTTCCAGCAGGCAAAAAAAGCATATCATTCAGAATTACATACAGATCAGCCACACAAACACTTGAGGATGAAACAGCAAATTCAATTCATGGGGAGATTACAAACAGGCTTATAAAGGAATTTAATGCGTCGCTTCCTGCCTAAAATGAGCGATCAGCCATTAGCTTTTAGCTCTTAGCTGAATGTGTTATTTGTTTGATTTTTTAAGCTAAAGGCTAATTGCTAACAGCTAATCGCTTAACGTAATTAACAATGCAAAACAGCCGGCCATACATAAAGAAACTGCCTGACAAGCTGTATTTCAAGATCGGAGAAGTGGGTGAAATTTCAGGGCTTCCGACATATGTGTTAAGGTTCTGGGAAAACGAATTTAAAAAAATCAGCCCAAAGCGAACATCGTCAGGCCAGAGACTGTACAGCAAAAACGATGTTGAACTGATCCTTCAAATCAAACATCTTCTCTATGAAAAAAAATTTACAATCCAGGGAGCAAAGCAGCACCTTAACTCCACAACCCCCGAAAACAAAGAAAAGCAAAGCACAAATGTTTTAGACGATGTCCGCATGGAACTTAAAAGCATTAAAGATCTTCTTGCCTGACCTTCATGAGCGTTTTGCAAAGGTCTCATAATGAAAACTCAACTAAAGTATGATTTTCACCTTCTAATTCATCGTCAATTATTTTTGAAATAATATTCCAATCGCCACCAGCTAAACCAGCGCCAATTTTAGGATATCCGATTCTTTTCCCAGAAAAATCATTTTTTACCAATTTAAAAACAGATCTAATTGCTTCATAAGCTGCCTTAACGCCTTTTCCTTTGTAATTATACTGCGTATACGCATTTACTACTGTTATTTGGTGATTCTCTTTGTCGATTGCAGCAGATGAATAAGACCCTAATTTTGATTCACTCCCTTTTTCAGTTTTGCAATCTGCTTCATAAGCTTCAGGGAACTCAAGCTTTATAGTCTTCGCGATTCCTGCCCCCATAGTACAATAACAATTACATCCATGAATGATCACATCGAATTTTCCATTCAAAGCCAGGTTTATTAAGTCGCCTTTTACAGTATTCATTATTACCTCATTTCCGGCCTTTGCGATGAAAACCTGTCAAAAAGCGATAGCTGTCTTTGGTTCATAAGACTCCGTATGCCTTTCCCCTGCCGGCAACGAATACATCCAGGAGAATTATGATCCTGACGATTTAGACAGACAACAATGTGTATCTGATAACTGTTCTTGTTACACCAGAAAGCATCTGCCTTTTTAAAATCATTGCAAACAAGGTCGCTGCCCTTAACCTGTTCTCCGAACGCTGTACAAATACGCAAATGATAGAATTTACAATACTCACAGGTCAGTTTAAAGACAGGTTTCTTTTTCTTGCTCATTTCTTAACCAATTTCTTTGTTTTTTAGTAACTATTCAGCCACAGATTCACACAGATGAACGCAGATAAGTTTAAATAACCGTTCACGGTTCAAAGTTCAAGGTTAAACTGATTTAGGGCGGTAAACATATGCTCCCCTGAATGAAATGAGCAATACCAGCATCATCAACTTGACAGGCTGAAATCAATTTATAAAGTGTCTCTCTTATAATATGGCAGCCCTCTGTTCCATTCACAATAAAACCCTTGCTTTTTTAAAAGATATGCTTTAATTTAACCTTGTGTTTTTAAAAACCTCTAAATAGATATACGTTGGTATTGAATTGTGAAACGATTTATTGATCAGGAACTCAGAAAATGGAAGGAAGCCAGACGTCGAAAACCTCTCATTGTCCGTGGGGCCAGGCAAGTCGGAAAGACCTATTCTATCAGACAGTTCGGAAAAGATTGCTTTGATGCTTTTGCTGTTGTGAATCTGGAACGTAATCCTGACTGGCACCGCATTTTTGAAGACAATCTACACCCGAAACGTATCTGTGCGGATTTGGAAATCGTGTTGCAGCAAAAGATAGTCCCAGGCAAAACGCTTCTTTTTATCGACGAAATCCAGGCTTACCCAAGGGCGATTACGGCTCTTCGCTATTTTTATGAGGAATTGCCTGATCTGCATGTAATTGCAGCCGGTTCACTCCTTGAATTTGCTATGAAGGATATTTCTTTTCCAGTGGGCAGAGTGCAATTTTCCCGCCTCCACCCTCTCTGTTTTGCCGAATATCTTCAGGTAACCGGCAATAATGAAGCCGCAAATATCGTTCTTGGCTCCCCACAAACTGTTTCGCAAACAATCCATGAATTTCTTTGTAAAGAACTCCGCCGGTATTTTTTTGTAGGAGGGATGCCCGAAAGTGTACTCGCCTACGTTGAAACAGGGTCAATGCGGGAATCTTTCGAGGTACAGGCGGAGATCTGCGACACCTATCGATTGGACTTCTCAAAATATAGCCCGCGTGCCGACAAGTATTGTCTCAACACCGTACTTACAACAGTGGCGCAAAGTGTTGGACAACAGATAAAGTATTCCAGGCTTGCCGATGGTTACTCAAATCCAACGCTGAAAAAAGCCTTTAACTTGCTATGCCTTGCAAATGTTATCAGGAAAGTGCCTTCGGTTGATCCGTCCGGACTGCCTTTGGGAGCTACTGCCGCTGCAAACATCTTTAAGGCGCTAATGATTGATATTGGTCTTATGAGACATCTTACGGGCATGCCGGTAGATGTTGAATACGGGAAGGAGGATTTGCTCAACATCTACCGCGGAGCTATGGCGGAACAGTTTGTCGGACAAGAGATGGCTTTGTCTCAGAAGGAGAATCTTTACTACTGGTCGAGACGGGCAAAGAGCAGTTCCGCAGAAGTGGATTATGTGGCAATCATTGATGGCAGGATACATCCTGTAGAGGTAAAAAGTGGGGTTTCCGGCAGGTTAAAAAGCCTGCATCTCTTCCTGGAAAAGTATAAAAGCTCTTCCAAAGGCATAGTGTTTTCAATGCGCCCTTATACTGAACTAACAGAAAAAAATATCGTGTTTATGCCGTTATATTTTGCCTTTTCAGCTACAAAAACACAGATACTTTAATGACAAATAATCACATTAAACAAATTGCCGTCTTTGGGGCGGGTAATGCGGGGATCGCTGAAGCGAGCAGGATAAAACTTCAATTCCCTGAGATAAGGGTAATTCTTTATAATCGGCTCAGCAATGAAAAATCCCGCAAGAAGGTGGCCTTACTCCAGCATCACAAAGTGTTCCATCTGTCCGGTATCTATCAAGGACAGGCCAAACCTGATGTAGTTACCGGACATGTAGATGAGGCGATCAAAGGATCTCAGATAATCATTATAACCACGACCGCCAATGCCCATGGTTTTATTGCATCTCAAATGGCCCCCTACCTCTCTGATGGCCAGATAATTCTGATCTTTGGGGGCGGTATTGATAGTAAATTCCTTATGTCCAAGAAAATCAAGCAACAGGGCTGCAGCGCTGATGTTACCTTTGCTGATGCCGATACCTTCATCTATGCCACAAAGATGATACAACTTTCTTCAGAGAAAATTGAGGCGCTGGTAAAGGCAAAAAAGGAGAAACTCTATCTTTCTGTCCTTCCGTCCAAAAGAATGCTGCGTGTTTTACATTTACTTTCAAACAGTATTTACCCCGACCAGTTCATAGGCTGCCATGATCCTCTTCAGGCAGGTATCAATGATGCACCAGGGCTACATATCATCGGCATAATCATGCAAAGAAAAAAAATCGAAGCTCAGGAAGACTTCAATTTTTATCTGGGATTAACTGAAGAAATGACTGAAATGATAGAAGAACTTGACAGAGAAAGGATAGCGGTCGCCAATGCCATGGGGATAAAAGACTGCCCAACCACTCGTGATTTCTTTTATACCACCTATAATATACCCCTGATTGATGAAGGAGGCGAAAGAAGCCTCTTTGATATGGTTCATGATGAAGGCACCCCCTACTATAATCTGCCAGGGGCGCCCATCCGGTCGCCAGCCCCTAAAAAGATGAGCCATCGGTATCTTTACGAGGAAGTAATGGTGAGAATGGTGCCTTTGTACCATATGGCCAAAGTTCTGGGAATCGATATCCCGCTTCACAAAAAACTAATTAAAGAAGCAGGTAAGATAGTCAATCGTGACTATTTCAAGAAGGGAAGAAACTTAGATGACCTGGGTTTATCTCCTCAAGATATTTTAAACTGGCAAACAGCGAAAAAAAGATTTGAGCGCTAAAAAAATACATACCCTCTTGATTAAAGAATCGGCATTGATTACCGGCGATGGAAAAACATTTCTGGACAAAGTCAATATAGTCATTTGCGGCAACAAAATAACATATATCGGTCAAGAAAAGCCTTCAGGGGTTACATTCACCCGCATATTGGATGGCAAGGACAAACTTGTTCTGCCTGGAATAATCAATATCCACGCGCATGGTATCATTCCGGGCGCCCCTCTTTTTTCCAGCGCGTCAGCGCCATTGCCTGCAAACCAGGCTAAAAAGAATCTGGAAACACATATCTCTCAAGGAACCACCACCATCCTCAGCCTCGACGGTTTTGCCCATCCAGAACTGGCCTATCAAGCAAAGAACATATGTCCTGTCAATATTAAAACCGCTACAACCCATTATCCAAAGGCATACCTTGCCGCGAAAAAGATCGACGCATCCGGCCTTAAAGATCAAAAGGAAGAGAAAACAGAGAAGATTATAGAGCATTTTCCCGATATTGTAGTTGCTATAGGCGAAGGGGGCTCCGGGGCCACACTTGGCGGTGGTGTCCAGGATTATAAGTTTATTCCGGAGATGGTTAAAAGAGAAACAGGGGTTGTCATCAACGAATACCAGGCAAGAAGATTAAAGGAAGCTGTCTTAGGAAAAAGGATCACATCCGATTTTTATGATTCCAAAAAGGTAGGAAATGTTCTCAAGGAGATCGGTCTGAAAAGTCGTTCCCCAAAATGGGCATTGGAGAAAATATCCGGAACAGTCCTTCCTCCATTTGGCATTGCTCTTGAAGCCCTTGAAGAAGGCGCCAATTTAGCAAAAAAATACAAACTACCCTTCATAGTACATACAGCGGCTGCCTCCATGGCAAAGGTAGAGGAAATATCCTGGCTTGGAAATCTGCTTATTGCCGGGCATTGCAATCATCCAAGTTTTGACATAAAAGAAGGTATTGATCTGATAAGGCGATTGAGGAAAAATGGGGCAATCATCGATATTTCCACCTTCGATACATTGAACAGTCCTGAAAGGGAAAAAGAACTGGCCTTTTTCTTTGCTATCCTGGAGGCCGGTCTGGCTGATGTCATATCAACAGACTATGGGGGTGGAAACCACAGTCCTATCCTTAAGGTTTTGGAACTGGCTATAGACCAAAAGGTGGTTACCCCTCCTGAGGCAATTTCCCTGGTAACCGGAAACCCCTCACGCGCTATCCCTCTCCTGGCGCCTGGCCGTGGGGCCATTGTCCATGGCGCCGTTGCTGATGTAGTAATGGTGCATAGGTCTAAGATCAGTCAGATAGAAGAGATAATAATTGAGGGTGTCTCGCTGCAGTTGCAACCTGAATTCACCCTTCCTTAATCCGTAGGAGTTTTTTAATGTTAGTTTGGCCGGAGGAAACCGTACTTACTGGTAGAGGAGATATACCAAAATGGTGCCACACAGAATCAAACCTGTGTCTGGATTTTCATGGTGATCCATTGACAGCAAAGCTGGTGGTTTTTTCTGATGGAAATCATCATATGGCCTTGATGGAAACGTTGCAGTGTTTTTATAAAAATAATCCTGAAGTAGAACAGGTTTTTTATGCGACAACCCCGCCAGGCCCTGTTCTAAAATTACTGAAACATGGGAGCCTGCAGATAGGCAATTTTATTTTATCAGCCAAACCTCATGTTTTTATCAGCCCACCTCCTGTACTCGACAATTTGGTCAATGAAGGATACATGCAACAGCACGTGCCATTTATGCAAAATCGGGGAAATGTATTACTAATAAAAAAAGGGAATCCCAAAAATATCTCAGGTATTGCCGACTTGGCGCGAACAAATGTCAGACTATTTCTATCCAATCCCAAAACTGAAGCTATGAGCTACAAAGGATATGTTGATACCCTAAAAGGCATAGCGGCCAGGGAAGACGTTAATTTATCTTTTCTGTCAGATGAATTTTCAGGCACAGAAGTTGAGTATGGTGAACGTATTCACCACAGGGAGGCGCCTCAGGCCATAATGGATGGCCGTGCTGACGTCGCTATTATTTATTATCATCTGGCGTTGCGTTATACGCGTATTTTTCCATCGCTGTTTGAAATGGTTCCCCTGGGAGGAACCACTGAAGATCCCCAGCCGGTTCCAGAAAATGTTATTAGCCTGACTCACGCCGGAATAATTGGTGATGGTGGGCAATGGGGGTTACAATTTCTCCATTTTCTCTCATCAAAACTTGTGAGTGAAATTTATTCACATCATGGGTTATTACGTGTTAAACCATAAAACCTTTAATAAAAAAAATCACCGATTCCCTAAAACGCAAGCATTTAATTATCATGTAAGAATATTGGAACAGCTCGCAATTTACCCGCTGCTGGTGAAAAAATCGCAAAAGAAAATCAATATTTACTTCTTGACGATGCAAACTTATAAACTGAGGAGCATCTCATAGATTCCCCCCAGCTTATCGGAAATTAATATTGACAATTTGTCTGCAAACTGGTAATAAGTATTACCGATTATTGACTGAAGTGGCCTGCAAACCCATCAATATTACCGGAGGGTGTCGTGCTTGAAACATTGAAAGAAATAATACTCGATTTCCAGGAAGAAAAACTTAATTCAGGTATAAAAAGGCATCTTGAGTATGAGTTCATAAAAGGGAAGGCATTTATATGCATAGGTGTGAGGCGTTGCGGAAAATCAACCCTGCTTTATCAGATCATTGCTGCTCTTAAAGCAAAGGGTGTTAAACAGGAAAATATTTTATATCTAAATTTATTTGATGACCGTTTAAATGAAATCAGGCGCAAAAACTTTCCACTGGTGCTTGAAGCATATTACTCTCTTTATCCTGAAAAGAAGGGAACAGAAGAGATCTTTTGCTTTTTTGATGAAATACAGGAAGTTGAAAACTGGGAGCCTTTTGTTGACCGTATTTTAAGAACTGAAAATTGCTCTGTATTTCTCAGCGGTTCTTCCTCAAAAATGCTTTCAACGGAAATTGCAACTCAGATGCGGGGAAGATCCCTGACATGGGAGCTTTTCCCGTTTTCTTTTAAGGAGTTTCTTGACTTTAGAAAGATAGATTACAAGCGGCTTACTTCAAAGAACAGGCTGTTGATAAAAAAGGTTTTTGACGAGTATTTCATTAAGGGAGGGTTCCCTGAAGTCAGGAATGTTAATGATAAAATACGCATTATGATTCTTCAGGAATACTACAAAACAATTCTGCATCGTGATATTATAAACAGATTTGAGGCAATACATCCCCAAGCAGTTATTCAGGCCGGTCACCGCTTAATCGGTTCAATATCATCCCTTTATTCAATAAATAGAATTACCGATTATCTCAAATCACTTGGGTATAAAGTGAGTAAAAACTTTGTGTCAGCCTGTATCAGCTGGTTTGAGGATGCATATTTCCTTTTTTCAGTACCGATATTCAGCCCTTCTGTTTCAAAACAAAACGCAAATGCAAAAAAAATATACTGCATAGATCATTCCATGGCA
>JAUVHU010000001.1 GCA_030593145.1 Desulfobacteraceae bacterium | reverse complement strand
CAGGGAAAAAAGGAGAAATTTATCGGGCTTGAAAATGGGTATCACGGCGACACTGTTGGCGCGATGAGCGTTGGAGGAACCTCAGTCTTTCATCAAACATTTGCCTGCTTTCTTTTTCCCGCGTTTAAGATACCATCTCCTTACTGTTACCGATGCCCGTGCGCTAAGGAACGAAAAACCTGCGCCATAGAGTGTATTGACCCACTGGAAAAACTTCTTAACAAACATAGCAATGAGATCGCGGGAATCATCCTTGAGCCTCTAATGCAGGGAGCAGGGGGTTTTATTATCTATCCTGTTGAGTATCTTAAAAGGGTTGCTAAGCTTGCAGATGCATACAACATCCATTTGATCGTAGATGAGGTTGCCACCGGTTTCGGCAGAACAGGAAAGATGTTTGCGGTCGAGCATGCAGATGTGAAGCCGGATTTCATGTGTCTTTCAAAAGGAATAACCAACGGAACCCTCCCCCTTGCCGCTACGCTAACAACAAATGAAATCTATGATGCGTTTTACGCAGACTATAGCAAAAACAAAACTTTTTATCATGGACATACCTATACGGCAAATCCGTTAAGCACGGCTGCAGGATTCGCGTCTTTAGAGCTTTTTGAAAAAGAGAATACCCTGAAAAACACGGCAGCAAGTATTTCAACCTTTCATCAAGCCATCCAAAAATTTAGAGAAATTCCGATTGTGGGTGATGTAAGATATATAGGAATGGTGGCTGCGTTTGAGCTTGTAAAAAACAGACAAACCAAAGAACCGTTCCCTTTTGAAAACAGGATAGGGCTTAAAGTTTATAAAAAAGGGCTGAAAAAAGGATTGCTCCTTCGTCCGTTAGGGGACATCGTCTATCTCTTTCTTCCGCTCTGTTTAACAGAAGAAGAGTTGATGGATATAATAGAGCGGACATACAGTGTGCTTACGTCATTGTGAGACTTTTGAGCCTGAATCGACTTTTTACCAGTTCATCAACTTTGATGGTCTCGTAAAAAGTCACGAATTTAACTATAGATGGCTAAGTAAAAAGTTTCATATACAAGGCGTAGTGATTTTTCAGGATCGAAAGCATACATGTAGTATGTTGAGAGTCTGAAAAATCACTGCAACGCAGTAGATGGGACTTTTTACGACGCCATCAACTTTTATTCCCGCACAAAAGGATTAGTTTGTTTTTCCTGTCCGATAGTTGTTTCAGGACCATGACCAGGGAAGACCTTAACATCATCATCCAGAACAAAAAGTTTGTTTTTTATGCTGGATATAAGGGTGTGCATATCTCCACCAGGCAGGTCGGATCGCCCAATTGAACCTGCAAAAAGAGTATCTCCGACAAACAGGTTTCCATCGGTAAAAAGCGCTATGCCTCCCTGCGAATGGCCTGGAGTGTGAATAACTTTTAACGTAATGGTCCCAAAAGATATTGTATCACCATCTTTAAGTGTATGATCAGGAGGGGGTGAATTGTCAGCTGAAAGCCCGAATGAAGCGGCAGAGTCTGAAAGTTGACCCAACATTGGCGCATCGAGAGAGTTGATTAATATATCCGCGCCTGTTGCCTCCTTCATTTCTTTATTGCCAGCCACATGGTCAAAATGGCCATGTGTATTTATAATATATTTTACTGTCAGCTCCAACTCCGCAAGCAACCGGAGAATTCTGTCTGTTTCATCTCCAGGATCGATCACTGCAGCCTCTTTTGTTTTTTCACAACCTAAAATAAAGCAGTTGGCCATAAGCGGCCCAACTGCCAGTTTTTCAATAATCATCGATCCTTTACCTCTCTTGTTATGCCGAATATCTTGATAATGGTCATAGCGCACCTTCGGTGCGGACATAAGTGCCTAAAGTTGTTGAATGGTTCCTACTCGACAATTCGACTTTTAGCCTGCTCAATAAGTTCTACCAGGCTGCTTACCTTAGGTTTGGGCTTTGAATTAACAATCGTATCAAATTGATCTTCAGAAAGATTTTGTTTCAAATATGTTGACACATCAAAGGTTTCCCACCAGCAGTCAAAAATTTTCCAGCACGGCAGGCTGTTATCCCCATATAGCATGCAGTATTTAAATGATACCGATCCTCCAAGCCTGGGGCATCTGCGTTCAAGATTATCTTTTGAAGTATCCATATATCTTTATATGGTTTGATGCCGCCCCCGCAGAAAACAGCGGGAGTGGCTGTTACGATAATAATTTTAGCTGCTTTTTAGCGATGCAGGTTTGGGATAATCTGCAAATACTTCTTCCGCTTTTAGCATTTCTTCATCGCTCAAGATAAAATCTTTCATTTCACCTGAAAAATATTTGTCATAAGCTGCAAGATCGAGCATTCCGTGTCCGCTCCAGTTAAAAAGAATTACTTTTTCCTTTCCTTCTTCCTTTGCTTTATTGGCTTCGTCGATTACACATGCAATAGCATGGTTGGTTTCAGGCGCAGGTATAATTCCTTCGGTTCTCGCAAAAAATACACCTGCTTTATATGCATCGAGCTGTGTAACAGCTTTACCTTCAATAATTCCTTCATTTGCGAGCTGGCTTACAATTGGAGCCATCCCATGATATCTAAGCCCGCCCGCATGAATGGGGGCGGGTACAAAACTATGTCCAAGGCTGTGCATGGGAAGAAGCGGGGTATATTCTGCTGTATCGCCATGATCATAGACAAATGGAGCCCGTGTAATCGTTGGGCAGGCTGTTGGTTCTACAGGATAAATATCGATTTGTTTGCCGTTTATTTTGTCAGATACAAACGGAAGGGTCAGACCTGAAAAATTGCTTCCTCCACCGGCACATCCGATTATTACATCAGGATAATCACCAACTTTTTCCAGCTGCTTTTTGGCTTCAAGACCGATAATTGTCTGGTGCAGCAAAACATGGTTGAGAACACTTCCAAGCGAATAACGTGTTTGGCCGGTTTCATCGCTAACCGCCGCTTCAATTGCTTCGCTGATGGCGATTCCTAAGCTTCCGGGTGTGTCAGGATCCTTTTCCAGAGCCTGTTGGCCCGCCCTGGTCTCTGTGCTGGGGCTTGCTACGCAATTGCCACCCCATACCGCCATCATAGATTTACGATATGGTTTCTGATCAAAACTTATTCTGACCATAAAAACTTTGCATTCTATTCCAAACTGGGAACAAGCAAAGGACAAAGCGCTTCCCCACTGCCCTGCGCCGGTTTCCGTAGTTATTTTTTTAATTCCAAACACCTTATTGTAATACGCTTGGGGTACGGCTGTATTTGGTTTGTGACTTCCCGGAGGGCTTACACCTTCGTTTTTAAAATATATTTTTGCAGGTGTGCCAAGCGCTTTTTCCAGAGACAATGCCCTTATCAGTGGTGATGGACGCCAAATACTATAAACCTTCAACACTTCTTCCGGGATATCTATCCACCTTTCCGTACTTACCTCCTGTTCTATTAAATTCATCGGAAAAACAGGCGCAAGAGCTTCAGGACTTATCGGGTTTCCATCAGGCCCCAGAGGCGGATTCATCTTGATGTCTGAAAGGACATTATACCACTGACGAGGCATCTCTTCTTCGGTTAACAGTATTTTTCTGATCTCCATAACATAACTCCTTTGCTTCTATTCAGGTTGTTAGGGTCATGGTTCAAAGGTTCAATTCTTCATCGCTCTCTAACCTGGAGCTGCGAACCCTTCAATATTTATTTCTTCTTTTTCCAGCGCTATGTGAATGCTGTCAAGGATTCCATTTATAAAAGCTCCTGATTCTTCGCCGCCAAATTTTTTCCCAATATCAATAGCTTCGTTCATCGATACTTTTGATGGAATATCACCGCAAAAAAGAAGTTCATAAACAGCAATCCTTATAATATTTCTGTCCACGCAGGACATGCGGCTCATCTTCCAGTTGCTGGAAAAGCGTTCAATAATCGGGTCAATATCCTGCCTTGTATGTATTACGCCATTGACCAGCTTGAGAAAAAACGGAGATGCCTTTTGTGAAAATGTAAAATTATCACAGAACAGCTTTATCGTCTCTTCTGAATCATTTTTGCTTCTATCTATATAAAAAAGAGCCTGCATGGCTAGTTCCCGCGACTTGCGCCGGTTTACCATGGTTACATCCCATCGACAACTTCTATTAAATTAGCCATTTCTATAGCTGCAATTGCAGCGCTCCAACCTTTATTACCAGCTTTTGTGCCGGCACGCTCTATAGCCTGCTCAATTGAGTCGGTTGTTACAACTCCAAAGATGACGGGAATCTTCGATTCAAGGCTTACCATAGCAATGCCCTTGCTTACCTCTGCGCTTACATAATCAAAATGTGGGGTTGCTCCCCGAATAACAGCTCCAAGGCATACAATAGCATCATATTTTCCTTTTTCAGCTATCTTTTTTGTGATAAGCGGTATTTCAAAAGCGCCTGGAACCTTAATGATTTCAATATCCTGATCCTTAGCGCCGGAACGTACCAATGCATCTACAGCGCCATCTAAAAGCCTGTTTGTGATAAAATCGTTGAAACGGCCTACAACCAGAGCAAATTTTTTACCTTTGGCAAGCAGCCCGCCTTCAAGAATTTTTGGCATTTGTTCTCCTCCCAGCTATTTGTAATAAAGTTTATGTGTTAACAATTTTTTTTACGGAGTAGCATCAATATTTAAAAGATGCCCCATCTTAAGCTTCTTGCACTCAAGATAAGACCGGTTAAACTCGTTAGGTGTTGTTTCAATAGGAACCTGTTCAACAATGCTCAATTTATACCCTTCAAGACCGATCATTTTCTTTGGATTGTTAGTCAGCAACCTCATTTTTCTTACGCCAAGATCAACTAGAATCTGTGCGCCTATACCATAATTTCTCAGGTCAGATTTAAACCCAAGCTTGTTGTTTGCTTCAACCGTATCAAGGCCCTGATCCTGTAAAGCATAGGCTTTCAACTTGTTTACAAGGCCTATTCCCCGCCCCTCCTGCCTGATATACAGAAGCACACCAACTCCTTCCTTATCAATCATTTCCATTGCTTTGTGTAACTGATCTCCACAATCGCATCGGAGAGAACCGAATATATCGCCTGTCAGACATTCAGAGTGAACCCGAACCAGGACAGGTTTGTCCGGATCGATAGTTCCCTTTACCATGGCAATATGGAGCAGATCATCAACTTCATTTTCATATACAACAACCTTGAATTCACCTGCAAATGCTGTAGGAATGACTGTTTCCGTTGCCGCGCTTACAAATGATTCGGTGCGCATACGATATTCAATGAGATCCGCGATGGTACATATCCCAATGCCGTGTTTTTCGCTGAATTTTTCAAGGGAAGGCATTCTGGACATAGACCCGTCGTCATCCATAATCTCACAAATAACCCCGGCCGGTTTCAAACCCGCTAAACGAGAAAGATCTACCGAACCTTCTGTCTGGCCTGCCCGCACTATAACACCACCCCGCCTGGCTCTTAAGGGAAACACATGCCCAGGCCTGACAAGATCATTCGGCTTGGCATTGTCGGCTATAGCTGTCAGGGTTGTAATAGCACGGTCAGCCGCGGAAATCCCGGTGGTTACCCCAATCCTTGCTTCTATTGATACGGTAAAACCGGTATGGAACTGCGAGGTGTTATTATCAACCATTAGAGGAAGGCCAAGAGCATCAATCTTTTCTCCTGTCATTGCAAGACATACAAGCCCTCGTCCATATTTTGCCATAAAGTTAATAGCCTCCGGCGTAACCTTCTCGGCAGCTATCATAAGATCACCCTCATTTTCACGATCCTCATCATCAACGAGAATGACCATATGCCCGGCCCTTATCTCTTTAACGGCATCTTCAATTGTAATCAACGGCATTTTCTCTTATTATCTCCTGTGTGTTTGATATATATACTATAAACAATCGTTAAATTCGTGACTTTTCACAAAACGTGTTAAGCTCCTAAATAAAACCGGTTTTAGCCAAAAACTGCATGTCAAAAGACGGCTGTCCGGTTTCCTTCTTTATATCATTAACAGATTTTTCTGCAATAAAGTTTTCAATATACTTACCGATCATATCCGTTTCGATGTTAACATAATCCCCGACTTTTTTAAAACCTATGGTTGTCAGCTTTTCCGTATGAGGAATAATGCTTACATCAAAACAATCCCTTGAACGGTTGTTGATAGTAAGACTTATACCATCAACCGCAACAGAACCTTTTGTTATCATATAACGTGATAAAAATTCCGGCACACCAATAACGACAATTATCGCATTGCCTGTTCTTTTTCTCTGTTTTATAGAGCCAACGCCATCTATATGCCCTGAAACAAGGTGTCCGTCAATACGATCAGAAAGACGAAGAGCTCGCTCAAGATTAACCCGATCTCCAATTTTTGCCTTGCAAAAAGTTGTCTTTTCAAGTGTTTCCGGAGAAACATCAACTTCAAAATGTTTTCCGCTAACCACAACTGCTGTCAGACATGCGCCACTAACCGCAATACTATCACCTGTTTTGGTCTGATCAAGCAGATAATCAGCATCTATGGTTAAACGTTTGCCCATATTAGATGGACGTATTGCTGTAATTGTTCCAAGGCCTTCTATTATCCCTGTAAACATTTCAGACCTCCGACCCCTGACCCCTGACCTCTTTGTCCTCAATATATCCTTCAATCATAACATCATCACCAAATCTCCGGACATTGATGTTTTTTACCGATATGCATCCATCCATTAAATCCGGCCCCGACCCTTTGCAAACAGGAACTCCATCATCTCCACCCAGAATTTTTGGACCATAGAAAAAAATAACCTTGTCAACTATTTTTGCACTCAGAGCCGAGGCAATAACCCGGCTGCCGCCTTCTATCAGGAGACTGGTTATAGATAGAGATCCTAACTTATCCATAAGCTGGTCAAGATCAATCAGGTTGTCTTTTACAGGGGTTTTGATAATCTTTGCGCTCTGAGCTTCCAGTCTAATCTTTTTATCCTCTGGAGCAAAATCCCCTGTTATTATAATTGTATTAGAATCAGAATCAAGCCGCAGCACTTTAGCTTCTTCCGGCATTGAAAGATTTGTGTCAAGTATGATTCTTGCAGGATCCCGACCCTTCATATCTTGTAAGCGAGTCGTTAAAGCGGGATTATCCTTCTTTACAGTATTGATACCGACCATTATACCATCAACAGCGTGGCGCAGCCTGTGAACAAACGCCCTGGATTCTTCACCTGAAATCCACTTGGAATCGCCTGTTCTTGTCGCAATTCGGCCATCTAAGGTAGAAGCACATTTAACAATTACAAAGGGGCGTTTTGTTGTAACGTATTTTATATAAGCTTCATTTAGCCTTTTTGCTTCCTCTTCACAAACCCCTGATGTAATCTTGACTCCCCTGCTTTTTATGTAATCTATTCCACCGCCATTGACATCAGGATTGGGATCATTCATGGCAACAACGACCCGATTTATTCCTGCTTTACAAATTTCAATGCTGCACGGCGGAGTCCGTCCTGTATGATTACACGGTTCAAGGGAAACATATAAAGTTGCGCCTTTAGAAGCAATGCCGGCATCATTAATGGCATTAATTTCAGCGTGAGCCTCTCCAACAGCTCTATGATAACCCTTTCCCACAACCCTGCCGTCATTTACAACTACCGCACCGACCATGGGGTTGGGAGATGTAAAGCCCTGCCCTTTTTTTGCAAGAGCAAGCGCCATTTTCATGAAATATTTATCATCCATCAACAGAGTAACACCTCAACAGACAAGAGATGCTTTTTTAGATGCACACCCCTTATTGTTTCCTGATCTCTGAAACAATGGTTTATTATTTGCTCAAGAGACTTTTCAGCTCAGAAACAAAATCGTTAACATCTTTAAATTCTCTGTATACAGAAGCGAACCTCACATATGCCACATCATCGATTTCATGGAGCTTTGCCATGATCTTTTCGCCTATTATACTGGAAGGAATCTCTTTTTCTCCTGTTTCCTTAAGATCGTGTTCCAAATCATCTATAAACTGTTCAAGAACATTAATGCTTATATTTCGTTTTTCGCAGGCTCTCTTTAAACCCGAACGCACCTTTTCGCTGTTAAAAACCTCGCGGCGCCCATCCTTTTTAATGATCATAACAGGCATTTCTTCAATATGCTCATAAGTAGTAAACCGCCTGCCACATACAATACATTCTCTGCGCCGGCGAATTGCATCTCCATCCTTACCCGGCCTTGAATCAATAACTTTGTTGTCAATTTCTCCGCAATATGGACACTTCATAAATCCCCTCCATTCTTGTCGGCATCAAGATCAACCATTTCAACGCCTGCTTCATCAAACATTTCACTTGCCATGGAATCCGCATATTTCGCGCCATAATAGATTTTTTTTATTCCGGCATTGATAATTATTTTAGCACATATGGAACATGGCTGATTCGTACAAAAAAGTTCCGCGTCTTTTATAGAAACGCCATGAAATGCGGCCTGAATAATAGCATTTTGCTCTGCATGAATGCCCCTGCAGAGCTCATGCCTTTCACCGGATGGAATGTTCAATTCTTCACGAAGACAACCTATTTCAATGCAGTGTTTAATTCCGCTGGGCGCCCCGTTGTAGCCGGTGGCAAGTATCCTTTTATCCTTTACAATGATAGCACCAACCGCCCGTCTGAGACATGTGGAACGTTTTGCCACAAGCCTCGCAATATCCATAAAATATGTTTCCCATGAAGGACGGTCATTTTTTATTAACATATGATAACATTGTGCCTTAAATAGAGTCCATCCACAAGTGGCATCTTTCGGCCCCTGGCGGCGTTCTCGCTTTTTTGCAATCCTCGGAATAGTCGCACTATGCCTGCGGTTGCAAAACCTACCACTTGTGGATGGACTCTAAACAGGAAAAGCCTCGCATAGATCAAACACTTTTGCCCTTGTGTTTTTAATAACCGTTTCATTGTTTAAGTTTTTCAAAACATCAACAATAAGTTTTGCGATAACCTCCATTTCCGGCTCTTTCATACCTCTTGTGGTTGTTGAAGGCGTACCGATACGAATACCGCTTGTTATAAAAGGGCTTAGCTTCTCAAATGGTATAGAATTCTTATTAACCGTGATGCCGGCGCGTCCCAGTTGTTCTTCAGCATCCTTTCCTGTGATATGAAGGTTCTGTAAATCTACAAGCATCATATGATTATCTGTGCCGTCTGATGTAAGCTTAATGCCTTCTTTCATCAAACGCTCTGCAAGCGCCTTTGCGTTTTTAACAACATTCATCTGGTATGTCTTAAACGATTCAGATAGAGCCTCTTTAAAAGCAATTGCCTTAGATGCGATTATATGCATGAGAGGCCCCCCTTGTATTCCAGGAAATATTTCTCTGTTTAATTTAGCGCTGTAATCTGTTTTTGCAAGAATCAACCCTCCACGAGGGCCCCTTAATGTTTTGTGGGTCGTAGAAGTAACAACATCCGCAAATGGTATTGGAGATGGATGCACACCTGCCGCCACCAAACCCGCTATGTGCGCCATATCCACCATTAGATATGCTCCAACCGCTTTGGCTGTATCGGCAAAAGCTTCAAAATCTATTATACGCGGATATGCGCTTGCGCCGGCAACAATCATCTTTGGCTTGTGCTTTTTTGCTAAAAAAGCAACTTCATCATAGTCAATGGTTCCTGTCTTCTCACCGACTCCGTAGTGAATAAAATTATAGAATTTGCCTGAAAAACTGACAGGGCTTCCATGTGTCAGATGCCCGCCATGAGAAAGATTCATGCCAAGAACAGTATCTCCCACATCTAAAAGGGCAAAATATACAGCCATGTTGGCCTGAGAACCAGAGTGGGGTTGTACATTTGCATATGCGGCATTAAACAGTTCTTTTGCTCTGTCAATCGCCAGTTTTTCCGCAATATCAACATATTTACATCCGCCATAATAACGCTTATCAGGATAACCTTCAGCATATTTATTGGTTAAAACGCTTCCCTGGGCAGCCATAACCGCCGGGCTGGCAATGTTTTCCGAAGCAATAAGCTCTAAGGTGTTTTTTTGCCTGTCAAACTCTTTGGCAATAACCCCGGCAATCTCCGAATCAACATTTTCAATATGTTTTATTTCCAACTATCCATCTCCTCTTTAGTTCTTATTAGATCATTTCCTCAATTCTGTCGAACTTATCAATCCGCGACTGATGCCGTCCTCCCTCAAAAGATGTTTCAAGCCAGACCCTTACAATTTCCCTGGCAAGCTCTTCCCCAATCACACGGCCTCCCATAACCAGCATATTGGAATCATTGTGACGTCTGCTCATGATTGCGGAAAACAAACCATTGCAAAGAGCTGCCCTGACATGGGGAAATTTATTGGCCACCATGGACATCCCAAGACCGGTGCCGCAAAGGAGTATCCCTTGCTCATATTTGCCGGTTGAAACCATAGTTGAAACCTTGATCCCAAAATCAACATAATCAACAGAATCTTCACTGTATGTTCCGACATCATTAACATCAATACCTTTTTCAATAAGATATGCCTTGATTTTTTCTTTTAATTGATAGGCGGCATGATCACTTCCAATTACGATTTGTGTTTTGTTTTCGTGCATTTTATATCCTTATATCGCAATTTGATGGTTTCGTCAAAAGTCTTCTAGAGATGGAATACAGGCAAGGGTTTGGGAAAAGTAACAGCGTAGTGATTCAAATGAAAATTATTTATATTTTTTTAGAATCAAAGATGCATTTGTCCCTCCAAAACCAAAGGAATTGGTCATGGCAATCTCTACCTTTGCCTTGCGAGCAATGTTGGGAACATAATCAAGATCACATTCTTCGGCAGGATTATCAAGATTTATAGTCGGCGGCATTATATCTTCACGAATTGTAAGCACTGTGAAAGCCGACTCGATTCCACCGGATCCGCCAAGAAGATGTCCGGTCATGGATTTGGTTGAACTTATCGATATTGAATGTGCTTTATCCTTGAATACCGACTTGATCGCCATAGTTTCGTAAAGATCATTCAGCTGTGTTGAGGTGCCATGAGCATTTATGTAATCGACATCTTTATATGAAATTTTGGCGTCTTCAATGGCTGCTGTCATACATCTTGCCGCCCCTTCGCCATCAGGCGGCGGGGAAGTCATATGATAGCCGTCTCCGCTCATTCCATATCCGCATACTTCAGCGTATATATCGGCGCCCCTGTCAAGCGCTACTTCAAGAGATTCAAGTATTAGAATCCCGCATCCTTCACCAATTATAAAACCATCACGATCCCGATCAAAAGGACGGGATGCCTTTTCAGGCTCATCATTACGGGTGGACAAAGCTTTCATAGCATTAAAACCGGCAACACAGGTTGGCGTAATAACAGATTCAACTCCTCCTGTTATCATTACATCTGCTGCGCCTCTTTGAATAATTCTGAACGCGTCTCCGACAGCATGTGTGCCTGCCGCACATGCTGTTGCTACAGAAGCATTGGGGCCCTTGGCTCCTAAATTGATTGAAACCATTCCAGCCGCCATATTCCCTATCATCATAGGGATGAAAAAGGGACTAACCCTCTTTGGACCCTTTGTATCGATAATTCTGCTGGTTTCTTCCAGCATGCCAAGCCCCCCCAGACCACAGCCGGTCAGGACTCCTACCCTATCTGCATTGGAACTGTTGATTACAAGTCCGGAATTTTCTACAGCCATGCGTGCTGTTGCAACAGCATACGCAATAAAAGGCTGCATACGTTTTGCTTCTTTTCTTGGAAGAAAATCTTCTGGATGAAAATCCTTTACTTCCCCTGCAATTTTTGTGTCAAAATCAGAAGCATCAAATTTGGTTATTGGGCCTATTCCTGATTTTCCGGCACAAAGCGCAGCCCACGTTTCCTTTACGCCTATACCAAGCGGCGTAATAAGCCCAAGACCGGTAACAACCACTCTTCTATCCAAACAACTCCTCCTCGGCGGGGTTTCTCCGATTAATCCCGCTTTTAGCAAGAAACATTTTTCAAAGGTTTCTTTTACTGTTTGTTTATATAAGCTATCGCGTCTTTAACGCTAAGCATTTTCTCCGCATCATCATCGTCAATGTCAATGTCAAATTCCTCTTCCATTGACATTATCAATTCAACAAGATCTAAAGAATCCGCGCCAAGATCATCAACAAACGACGCTTCCGGCACAACTTCATTCAGGTCAACACTAAGTTTTTCCGCTATTATCTTTTTTACTTTATCTTCAACTGACATTTAAACTTTCTCCTTTTTACATATACATGCCACCATTAACATGAATATTGAATGTTTCGATGATTAAAATCTGGGACTAACGCCGCAATTGGGTAAAAGGGGGCGCTTTGTAAAGGTCTCACATATACATACCGCCATTAACATGAATTGTTTGACCGGTAATATATCTCGCTTTTTCAGAAGCCAGAAAAGCAATAACATCCGCCACATCTTCAGGTTTCCCAGCGCGTCTAAGTGGTATCTGGCTTGTCATTGCCTCTCTTGCCTTGTCTGAAAGCGCTGCTGTCATATCTGTTTCTATAAAGCCGGGAGCAACCGCATTGACAGTAATGCCTCGCGATGCAAGCTCCTGTGCCACCGCTTTAGTAAGTCCGATTATGCCCGCTTTTGACGCTACATAATTTGCCTGCCCCGGATTGCCGGCTGCGCCAACAACCGACGCTATATTAATAATACATCCGGAACGTTGCTTCATCATGGTTTTGGCTGCAACCTTCATGCAGATAAAAGCGCCTTTTAAATTAATATCCAACACAGCATCCCAGTCCTTTTCTTTCATACGGACAAGAAGCCCGTCTCTCGTTATACCCGCATTGTTTACAAGAACGTCAATACGTTTGGCTTCGCTGACTATTGTTTTGAAAAAGCTTGTTACATCTTTTTCCAACGCGACATTTACACTAAGACCTGTTGCCAAACCTCCTAAACCGGCAACAAGTTTTTCCGTTTCCGCGGCAGCAGCAATTTCAGCAGCAGCAAAGTCGCCAGGAGCAAAATAGTTAAAATAAATATGGGTACCCTGCTCCGCAAATGCAAGACAAATCGCCCGTCCAATACCTCTTGAACCACCTGTCACAACTACTATACGTTTGTTCTGATCCGGCATCATGACCTCTCAAACAATATATCTGCAACTACATCCATATCTTTTATACTATTTTCATAGCTGCACATTAATTCATTAAACGCAACAGCTTCCATAAATTCGGAAACTGTTTGCTGATCAAACACACCTGAACCCTTCAGGATTTTAAGTATATTTTGAGACACCAACTGCGCTGTATCGCAGGCAAAAAGTCTTGACATAACCTTGATCTTTTCAGCTTTAGGATCGCCGGTTTCAACAAGCTTCATTGCTTTACGAGCCATGCTCACGCCAACCTCAACATAAGTCATCATATCAGCAAGAGCAAACATGACATGTTGCTGTTTGGTAAGCTTGTTGTCATTTACCAGCATAATAACGCTGTTAAGAGCTTTTGCGGCAAGTCCGTAAAAACGACAGCCTGCGTCGTCCATAGCACTATCCAGCTTTTCCATCTCAGAGCTGATAGACATGTAATACTCGCCCTTTGATTTACGAGTTTTTTTCCAGCGGAATGTACTGATAATACTTTGCTGTATTTCGCTCGTTCCTTCATAAATACATGTTATCTTTACATCCCTTTTTATCTTTTCCACCTCGAACTCGGCAATATATCCATAGCCTCCAAGAGCCTGTATGGCGTCATCAGCAGTTTTGTTAGCTGTTTCTGTGGCAAACAATTTGGCAATAGATCCTTCTACCTGTAAGTCCTCTTCTCCGGAGTCCAGCCTTAAGGCGATCTCCTCGGTATAGGCTACTGCTGCTTCAAGCTTTACAGCATTCGGAACAATTAATTTATGAGTGTAGCCCTGTTTTTCCGATAGAGGAGAACCAAACTGTATTCTTTCCTTTGCATACGGAATAACAATATCCAGCGCAGCCTGGCCGGCTCCTAAACCCATGGCGGCAACCATCAGCCTTGTATATCCAAAAACCATGTTAGCCTGTTTCATGCCGTTTCCAGGTACTCCGCCAATGAGATTTTCGACAGGAACAAATACATCTGTAAATGAAAGCGGCGATGTGTTTGAAGCACGTATTCCGTGTTTTTCTTCGCCCTTTCCCTGGGCAAAGCCTTTTGTTCCCTTTTCAACAACGAAAAAAGACGGTCCTTCCGGCGTATTCGCCAAAAGGGTTATGAAGTCAGCATATCCACCGGTTGATATAAACTGTTTGGTTCCGTTAATTTTATACCCTGTGATTTCACCTGAACTGTTTAATACAGGCTCAGCCTTTGTCTTGAGCGCCGCAAGATTGCTTCCAGCGCCGGCTTCTGTTACGGCATAGGCAACAAGGGTATCTCCACTGGTAATAGCGCCAAGCCATTTTTGCTTCTGCTCTTCTGTCGCACCGACAAGCAACGGATCTGCGCCAAGCTGAACAGCGAAAAAACCTGTGGCAATACCGAGACATATCTTGGAAATCTCGCGTATAACTTCGAAGCAGTCACGGGCGCCACCGCCTATTCCGCCATAAGCTTCCGGAACAAAAATAAGCTGCAGGCCGATATCCGGGCCAAGCATTTCGCGAACAACCTCTTCAGGAAAATATTCCTTTTTATCAAATTCGAGAATTTTTTCTTTAGTAAGAAGCCGTTTTCTAAGCTGCCTGACAGTATCGATGACCATTTGCCTTGATTCTAAATCCAGGCCATTAAGAACATTTCCTGCTTCAGGAACGGATGTTGCCATATTTATTTAACCCCTGTTATTCTTTGGTTTCAATTACGTTGCGTCCGTTATAAAAGCCGCAACTATGACATACATGGTGCGGAAGCTTGGCCTCTCCGCACTGAGAGCAGGCAGTCGGACTGGAACCTTTAATTTTCGTATGAGAGCGTCGTGAATCACGCTTTGACTTAGATGTTTTACGTTTTGGTACTGGCATGAGTAATCTCCTAACTAACTAAATTAATAGAATATATATATTTTAAATTACTACCTCGACATTAGAGTATTTTTAGTAATTGAAATGCAAATAATTGTCAAGATTTTTTATACATATTTTATTTTGTTATCCTGATGTTTATGTGTTAAACAAGATTTTTTTATTGTCACAAATTATGATGGCGTCGTAAAAAGTCAAAAAATTACTATTTGCGAAACATGTCAAACGTTAAGCGCTAAGCATTTGATATAATAGTTAAATGTTCTACACTAACACAACACCTAAATATATTCAGGAAAAACAATATGTCAAATATCGTAACCCGTTTTCCTCCCAGTCCAACCGGATATCTTCATGTTGGAGGCGCGCGAACCGCTCTTTTTAATTGGCTTTATGCTCGGCACATGAAAGGCCGTTTTGTTCTTAGAATTGAAGACACAGACACAAAACGCTCCACGCAAGCTTCTGTTGACGCAATATTTGAAGCCCTTGAGTGGCTTGGCATAGACTGGGATGATGGTCCCTATTTCCAATCTAAACGTTTTGATATTTATCAAACATATATTCAAAAACTCCTTGATTCAAACCATGCTTACTATTGCACTTGTTCTCAAGAAAAAATTGATGCCATGAGAAAAAAGGCCTTGGCAGCCGGTGGAAAGCCAAAATATAATGGAACATGCCGTGACAAAAATCTTGCAAAAACCGGTAATGCCGTTATCCGTTTCAGAGCGCCTCTTGCCGGCACGACTATTGTTAAAGATATTATAAAAGGTAACGTTGTTTTCCAGAATTCTGAACAGGACGATTTTATTGTCTGCCGAAGTGACGGAACCCCTACATACAATTTCGTCGTAGTTGTTGATGATATTACTATGGGCATAAACACTGTAATTAGAGGTGATGACCACCTTAATAATACCCCAAGACAGATAATGCTTTACAACGCGCTTGAAAGCCCTTTGCCGGCTTTCGGACATGTACCGATGGTACTTGGCAAAGACCGGACCAGATTAAGCAAGAGGCACGGCGCAACGTCAGTTACCGTTTACAGAGACATGGGCTATCTGCCTGATGCCCTGATTAATTATCTTGTACGATTAGGGTGGTCACATGGCGATCAGGAGTTCTTTTCACGGAATGAGCTTATCGAAAAATTCACACTGGAAAACATCGGCAAATCAGCGGGTATCTTTGATCAGGAAAAGCTGCTATCCCTTAATGCGGATCACATCAAGGCCGCATCTCCAGGAAATCTCTCTAATCACCTTTTGCCGTTTCTTAAAGAAAGAGGATGTATGGCCGAGAAGGGGGATTTCCTTGACTCTGTTATTAAAACATTAAACACCAGGAGCAAAACTCTGATTGATATGGCGGATGGAGCCCTTTTTTATTTTCAGGACAGCGTTTTATATGAAGAAAAAGCGGCAAAGAAATTTCTCAAACCGGCCTTGATAGAGGTTCTTAAGCAGTTAATTGATCAGCTTGAACCGCTCGAATCGTTTAATGAAAATAATCTTGAAAATGCTTTTAAAAAAGTTATGGAAACCACCGGCCTTAAGCTTGGGAAAATCGCCCAGCCGGTAAGGATTGCTCTTACAGGAAAAACAGTAAGTCCGGGTATCTTTGAAACAATTGAGGCGCTTGGGAAAAAACAGGTTATATCACGGCTTAAAAAGGCTGTGCAGTTTATCAAGGATAAAGAGAGTTGACATAACAATTTGTCTTGACTCATTTTTTGCTTTTGTGTATCTGAGTAAAAACAATGAGACCTTTGAAAAATGTTCAATTTTGTTCAATCTCAAGAAAGGCGAAGCTTTTAACTACAGGAATACATTGAGTATTTCGAAGATAGCGCTAAAGCTTCACTTCGTGCAAAATTTGAGCCTGACGCCGAGATTGGGCAAAAGGGGACGTTTTTCAAAGGTCTCAATGGGAGATCGTCCAGCGGCAGGACTACGGACTCTGACTCCGTCAACCCAGGTTCGAATCCTGGTCTCCCAGCCACAAACAATAAAGGGTTTGCAATATTTCAGCTTGCAAGCCCTTTTTTAGTTTTGCGTATTTGTCCCGACTTTGTACCCGCTTTTTTTAACCGGCAATTACAGAAAAGATGGCGGGATCAAGGCTCGAACAGTTAATATTTAATATTACCCTGTTGCTGTCCCAAACTATTACCTTGTATTTATGTTACTGTTATAATAAAATGAAAAAATGGTGGCCCTGCGGGATGAAGGAGGCTTTACCTGTTCCAAACATGAAATAACAAACAAGGAGGTCAGCGCTATTATGAAAAAGAGTTTTCTCTATTTGCTTTTGCCCGTTTTATCCTTCTGCCTTTTTTGCTGCACCTCGGAAAACACAGAAAAACATAAAACACTGGCCGGGATAGATAGTTACAATCTCACCCTTGATGAATTTCAATATCAACTTGCAGCGGAAATGGGGTTGGATAAAGATTTTAAATTGACAAAAGAGGCAAAGAAGGAGTTTTTAGAAGGACTAATAAGAAAGGAGCTTCTTATCCAGGAGGCCAAAAGATTAAAGTTAGATAGAAAAGAGAGCTTCGTCAGGACTATTGAACGTTACTGGGAATTCACACTTATAAGAGACTTGATGGAAATGAAAGGGAGAGAAATCAGCCGGAAAATCTTGATTTCCCAAGAGGAAATCGATGCCTGTTACGAAAACATAAAAAAATCTGAAGACAGATTTCCTCCCCTTTCAGAATTACAGGAGAAGATTACTGAAGATCTCAAGGAAAAGAAAAAGACCGGAATGTTAAAAGAATGGGTTAACGATCTAAGAAAAAAAGCCAACATCCGGATCAACGAGGAACTCTTGTATAAAGACTAAAAAAAGAAGGCAAACATGTCTCAAAACAAACATCCTTATAGAAGAAAGCATTATTTTATTAAAAAGGATTTTCAGTTCAAATTTATACTGAAATTCTGTCTTATTATTTTAGCGGGAATCATTATATCCACAAGCCTGCTTTTTCTTTTTTCTCAGAACACATTAACATCTTCTTTTAACCAATCCCGGTTGATCATAAAGAATACAGCCGTTGCCATTCTGCCCGCTGTTATATATACCAACCTGATTACGCTTGGGCTGATTTCCCTCGCTGTGATAGTCGTTACCCTTTTTGTTTCTCACAAGATTGCCGGCCCTTTGTTCCGATTTGAAAAAGACATAAAAGAGATAGGGCAAGGAAATTTAACTAAAAAGATAGGTCTCAGAAAAAAGGATCAGATAACCGACATGGCTGACAGTCTGAATAAAATGACAGCGAATCTGAATGAAAAGGTTCTTGATATCCGGACAGAAGTCGAACATCTCGTCGAATCGGCCGCCAAACAAAATGCCCCGCAAGGCTTAATTGAAGAGTTGAATCGTCTAAATCAAAAAATTAAAAGCAACTTCAAAACCTAACCTTGGTATCTCACTTTCATGTCAGGTAAGAATCTCTCAAGAAGACTTTTGGCGCTTATATGGGTAAGCTTTCTTCTCTTTTACCCATTTACGGACTTGTCCGCAGACGATACCCCCTGGCAGAACCTTGAAACCAAACATACCATTATCGATTACCAAAGCCTGAAAGACTTGAAAACATTCAACAAAAAAGTGGTTTATTACTCGGCGCGACAGAGTCTTAAAAGTCTGTTTTCCCCCTCAGGTTCTAATAGTCTGACAGACAGGCTCAAGAAGAAAGTGGACGCTTTATATGAAAGGGTGCAAGAAATACTCGATATGCGCGAAAGAATGAATAAGGTTATTATTAATATCAGTCATGACGAGAAGCAATTGAACGCGACCTTTTATAAACTCTTTAAAAAGAAATGTTCGGTTCGAGCCTACTATATATATGAATACAACACGATATACATCAATGCTGATGATCTTAATGAAGGAATCCTGGCTCACGAAATGGCCCATGCCATAATTGACCATTATTTCGCGGTTCGGCCCCCTGAGGCTACAGCCGAAATTCTGGCCCGTTATGTAGATAAACATCTTTTGGACTGACGTGTTATTCTTATTTTAGGTCATCATATAGGCGTATGATTTTATCGGTAATATCAATTGCCTCATCAGCAATCACCACCGATTTTTTTTCCAGAATAACCGTATATTTCTCTTTCCTGGAAAACTCTCTTACAATTTTCACAATCTCTGTGATAAGTTTTCGTGTGAGATCCGTATCTTTCTTCTTTAACTCTTCTTCGAGATCACTTCTGAGGCGTTTGAGTTCCTTGATCTCTTTTTGAAATTTTTCCGCCTTTTGCTTCCTGGCCGAAGGGGACATTTTCTTCCCCTCTCTTTTCAGTTTCTCTTCCAATGCCCGAACTTCCTTCTGTTTTGCTCCAAGCACAGCCCTTTTGTCCTCAACATCCTTAAGAAAGAGTGACCGGGCATTCTTTGCCGCCCTGGATTCCCGCATGATTTTCTGGGTATCAATCACCCCGATCTTGACCCTGGCCGCAGATGCAGCCGCAAGAGGCAGCAAGATCATGATCCCAACCAATACAGTCAGCATGAAAAGTCTTCTCTTCATGTCGGATCTCCTTTTTGTTCTTCTGAAAAAAGAAAGAGGCACAAAGTCGAGAAATGTTTGAACTTTGTGCCTCTAAAGGTTTATTAAAATCTATTCTATTATTGTTACCTGTCGTTTGTTATTGTTTCTTCTTGCGTTGGCGTTGCTACACCAGCTCCGGTGCCGGTGAAACCCACTGCATCGTTTGCTTCACCAACTACAGTACCGGCTGCCGCGCCATCTATGTCGATAGCATAGCCGCTCACAGTACCTGCTCCATTAACACTGGCATCCCAGTTTCCATTTACGGCGCCAAAACTATTGACTATGAAATTGACACTTTGTCCAGCGCTGACATCGTTAAAGCCGTTTCCGGTCAGAACAGCAGTGCTACCAACGGGGTTGGCGCTATAACTGCCGCTTACATCGCCTGTCGCCCAGATCTTAGGAGAAGCCCCAGTAGAATAAGCAAAGAAGGTCACATCGTTCATATTAACAGTCATGTTCTCGTTACTACCAGTAAGATCTGTTCTGCCGACCTCGATACAGGGGATGTTCAGGTCATTATTGAGAAGAGCCTGAGTACCGGCAAGCGTGTCGGTTGTTGTGTTGAACGTGTATGCGCCAGTCTCTGAATTATACTCAACTGACGCCATATCAAGGAATTTTCTCGTCTCCATCCAGCTACCAGCAGCTACTGCCTGCCAGGTTTCTTCGGTAGGATTGAAGGTGCCGATGGTTTCCCCGCCGATGACACCGGTTATGGCATCGTCAAGATCGACCCAAGCCCCGGCTGCCCTACCGGAAGTCTCAGCAATCTCTCCTTCTCCAGGCCATGTGATTGAACCGGCCACTTCCACCCAGTGGGTTGAAGTTGGCGAGTCATCTATCAAATGAAGAGTCCAATCTTGGGAATCAGTATCGATATATGTTCCGCCCAGCATGGTCCCCCATATCCCCCAGTCTTGATTTTCTATGCACTTTGAAATACCGTCATTCGCCATGACAGCAATAACTGTCTCATCAGCAAAACTGCCGTCTCCGGTAATATCTATTGTGTCTTCTATAATTTCTTCTGTACTGTAGCCTTCGGGCATCTCTACTGGTGTCAATGTACCTTCGGCCATCCACATCTCCAAGTTCTCATAATAATTCCCCGAAACATCATAGTCGGTCAGGATACCCGCCGTATTGTTAGCCGTATTCACATAAATGGCCAAGACCGCTCCCTTCATATCGCCATCCTTCCAGATGCCGCCGGTTATGCCTTCGAAATATCCGCCGTCTCCGTCAGCATCGATATCAGATGCCCAGAAGTATGGGCCGCCTGTTTCCGCGTCATCCTCATAATAACCCATGGCCAGAAAGTCGGCAGGTTCGTCCCACGGAGCAGTGAGGCCGCCGATGAGGCCATACTCGTCTCCAGCCCAAGTAATTTCTTCAGAATCGTAATAATAGAGGCTATCACCCTCCCAATACCCGCTGTAGGCAAGGGGTTCCAGAGTAAAAGTTCCGGCTCCGATACTTTCGTAAGTTCCTGCCGTAATATCATCTGTATTATCATATGTACCCCGATACTCAAGACTGATACTTCCGAGATATTCAGTATCAAGATATGTCAGGTTACCGGTTATGGTTACATGACCAACGAGATCATCGGTACCGGAGATATCGCCGAGCATATAATATTCATCGTAGTCGTCACCATCGCCATATGTTCCTTGCCACGGATCTTCCGCGGTGTACAACGCTCCATCGGAAGAGTATGATCCCCAGTCCCATATAGTGTACCGCCATATCCCCAAAATGCTTCCGTCGGTAGTGGAAATGCCCATAATTTCATCAGGAGACCCAAGTGAACCCAATTCAACGATCTGACCATTTTCTATATCAATATCATCAAATACCGGAATCTCCATATTGGATAGGACATCATTGGCTTCACTTGTCGAATCATTTAAGGCTTCGGCCAAGTCATTATAATAGGAGATATCCGCGCTCCCCATGGAGCTCCTGGTTGCGGAGCCGCTACCACTAAAGGTTTTGTCATCTGAATCATAGCCGCCGGACAGGTCTCCGTATATATATCCGGCATCTCCATCTTCTGTCACATATATGCTGGTTAGAAGACCTTCCCAAGTACCCGAGATTCCCACAAAATAGCCCTCAAGAGCGCTCTCATCGCTCAAAGTAGCGCTAAAATCACCTTCCCAGGTATCCTCTGGGAACTCTGAAGTGCTACCAGAAAGATCAAGTGTCCCTTCGTCTGTATCATCATTGATGGAACCGGAGAGAGTGGTATCCTCTTCAGGGAAGTCAAATGAAATAGGGTCGGAAAAATCGGTATAGGTTGTTGTAGGACCGTCATCACCTCCGTCATCACCTCCGTCATCATCTAAATCCGGCGGGATATAAAGCCCGGTATTTAGACCCAGGCCCCCTGCGTCATCACCTCCCGTATCGCCAGATCCCTCGTCCTCAGGTGGAGAATATCCCTCGGGAGTTCCTCCCTCTCCTTCACCTTCTCCTTCATCATCACCGTCGTCACCATCACCATCGTCATCGTCCGAAGGAAACGTGTCATCTTCATGTTCGCCCATCTCTTTATCCGTAGCCGGTCTGACTCTGGGCGGCTGATCGGCGCTGACCACAAGACCGGTCTGGCCCGCACGGATCGACTTAATATCATCAGGCCTGCCTTTACTGTAAAGATACCCTTTGCCCTTTTTGAATGTAGCGCCGCTGACACCCTTCAAATACCAGGGGAAAAAATTGGTACCCCTTACCCCGCAAACCGCGGTAGGTGTATGAACCTCAAAACGATTCCGCTTATTGGGTCCATACTTCTTGCCTAATGTGCTTACGATATTCTGGAGTTTACCCCTGAACAGGTTGAGAATACCAACGACCTGCTCTTCTTCTATCATATATTCAGCGATCTCAACCCTGGTCTCCTCTGCAAGACGGAGGATATTCCCATCCAAAAAGGCAATTTCCGCTTTTGATTTGCTTTTGGTCCGGATGATATCATTCTCATTGACCTCATCTCCCACATTCGCGGGCATGGCCGCCTCACCAGGACTGGTAATATCTACCCTGCCCGTAACATGGGTCACGTTCCCGACCGATACTGCATAGGCAGTTAGAGGAAACAGGATCAAAAGAGCTAACACTATAGCGCTTATGTTTATATTTTTTATACTTTTCATTTTGATCCTCCGTCGGTTGGTATTGAAAATGAACTAAAATTGTGGAACTTGCCTTTGGCAAGAACAATTATAAAATAAATAGAATACCTCAATGCCTGGTTACAGCTTCCGCTTTGTACGGGTGAATCTGGTAATCCTCATTAAAGCAGATAGCCATGCCGGCTGATTCAGATCGCAGAACTGTTCCTGCAACCTCTATATGAGCGTGTTTAAAATCATCTTTCAGCTCTTTCAGCTTACCAAGCGAGAGAATTAGATCTATCTTGACCGTGGTCCCTTCAGGAAGCGGCTGTGAGGTATGGAAAAACGCCCCACCCGCACATATATCGCTTGTCAGGAGATCAAATATCTCTTTCTCTTGATCTAAAGTCGTTACTTCGACTTTCGCTGGAATCTCAAGATTGAATCTGTCTAATTTTCTTTTTTCGTGAGTCTTTGATAATGTTTGATTAATCATTATGAGTTTTAATTGACTAAATTTTACAGGAAAACGCAATAGGGCAAAGGTATGGTTTTGATTCGTATTTTAGGGCAGGAAATGTCTAAAAAACTAAGAAAATAGTATTAGAAAAAGGTGGTAGCCACAAAGACACAAAGGCACTAAAATTTTGTTTTATCAAGCTCTTAACACCTAACGCTTAACACATTTTGTAATGTGCCTTTGAACTGTTACGAAAAAAGTTGAAAAGCGTTAGAGATTTTTAGCGGCCCACAAAGCGGCCTGCAGGCGGTTGGGAACATTGATTTTCTTAAAAATGTTATAGAGGTGGGTCTTAACCGTATGCGGGCTGATGAAAAGTTTGTCAGCGATTTTCTCGTTCTTGGCTCCCACGGCAACCATGGTGAGTATCTCGGTCTCTCTTTGGGTAAGCACTGTTACACCTTTTTGGTGTTTGATCTCTCTTGCGCTATCTTCCAGGACACATTTCGTCATAATCTCTCTGGATGCCCACAATTCTCCATTAAAAATAGCCCGGACACCCTTTGGGAGCAGTTCCAGGGAGTCCTGTTCATAAAAAAATCCTCGTGCCCCCTGCCTTAAAGCTCTTTTTTCAATGCCCATACCGGGATCCACATTAAAGAGGGCTAAAAGATGTCCGGACAACATCTTTTTTTCATCGTTTGATTCAAGCTCAGGGAGGCAGCCGTCCAGATCTTTTCCCATGCAATCCAAAAGAATCAGCCTTGATTGGCCGGTATTTTTGTCGTTTATGTTCGGAACATGAGAGAAGTTCTCACCCTCTGAACACCTTGCACCGGTTTCCTGCTCTAAAAAAGAAGCTATCAACTCATTTTGCATCCGCTGTGGACCAAGAATATATATAAACTTACCGGTCAACCGGACAGATGCATTGTCTTTTGAAGAAGCTTTGGATTTCATAGACGATCAAAACCTATACTCAACACCTGCCGTGTAAACCTCTCGTTTATAGTCGTAAATACCTATGTTTGAGTCGGCCCTGGTTTTGGTGTATTGAAGCACAAGATTTGCAGACTCAAAAAATTCCCGTGTGAAACCTAAAGAGCCCTGATAAATCTTATCCTCTCTTTCCTTGTCAAATGTAGTATGAGTATACTTGTAATCTTGCAGGAACGCCTGTCCACTTACTTGTAATTTCAGTTTTTCGATCAACGGAATACTCGTGTTTGCTGAAAACCTGTGCCCGTTATTCTCCCAGTTTCTTCCATCAGCATCCACATCACTGAATTCATATTTCAGGTTGAAAAAGGCCCCATCTTTGAATAACCGGATCCAGCTAATATAGGTGCTCAGGGTGTTTGAATCCCTGTCTTCTTCCGGACTTAACGGCGGCCGAAAATACTCTTTCTTGTCAAGACCCGCGTATAGTTCCAGAATGTTATTTTTACCTACAAGTGTTCGTAACAGAGGGCCGGCGCTAAAGGAGTCCACATATTTTTTATAACTTGGATTGCGCACGAGCGTATGGTTGTAACGAACAGCCAGATTCAGAGCATATTTCCCAAAGTTATACCCAGGCGCTATGTAAATACCGTTGCTGATAACATCATGGGTGGTAGAATGCTTATCATGAAAATTGCCATAAAAGGAATACTGTGCATTGAAGATCCACGGGCCTTCGATAATCGGCACATAATCTACTCTGATCGTGGTAGTAGTGGCATAGCTCTCCTCATCCGTAACATCTGCCGCCAATGATGCCTCTGTGGGCTTAAGCACCACATTGGTATCGTATTGACCGAAAAGGCCAAGCGTAACCCGTACCGGCCTTTCAAGAAATATTCTCTTTTCAACCAAATCCTCATATCGCCGGGCAAAACCGGCTAGATCGCTTTGGGGATCATGCTGAATGGCAGCCTGAAACCGGTCTTTGGCCTTTTTGAGTTTCCTTTCCTTCAGGTAACATAAGGCAATCTGTACCTCGACTGCTTGTGTGATTGTCGCGTCCAGGGATTTCGCCTTTTCAAAAGACTCTACCGCCTCTAAGTTACTACCTTCCTTTTGGAGAACCAGCCCTTTCAGGAAGGCTATTCTGGCCGGGAAAATTTCTTCTTTTTCTGCTATTTCGATCCATTTTTTCGCTTCATCAAGTTTTCCCCACAGGTACAGAACCTCTGTCAGCTCTATTAAGGCCTCTTTAATCCGGGGGGTGAGAGTCACGGCATCACTTAAGTGTTCCGATGCCTTTTGATAATCCATCACCTGCTTGTAGGCCATACCTAAAAAAAAGGCTGCGCTGGAAGATTTTGGATCTTCCTTGCGAGCCTTTTTCAAGAGGTCAATGGCCTCTTCGTAATTCTCCTGTTTGTGCTGCTCAATCCCCTCACGCAATACTGAACTTTCTCCGAACACATAAGAAGGAAAGATAATAAAAACAAACAAAACGATTGGGATCGATAAAACCGCTACTCTATTCATAAGAATCTCCCATGACCTTCCAGGTAATGCTCAATTTTGATGCAAATTTATTAAATTTACCTTGATTCTAAATTTATGTCAATAAGTTACTGGACTTTGTCAACAGCATTTTAAAACGTCTGATTGCGCATGTCCGGCTGAATCCCGCCAGAAAAAACAATCAGTGTACACAAAGAAAAAGTTGAGTGAATCTCGTGAATAGGTTGATCCTAAATAGGAATTGGTATAAATTATTATTTAATCGCATGATATCCTTATTAAACAAGCCTCTATGTCCGGAACAAAAAGCAATCATCGCCAGCGGCTTCTCCGAAATCGGAAGCGTGAATAATGTTTGACAACCCGGTGAAGTTTGCTTACAAAAAACCATTATGTATAAAAAATCAAAAGCGGGTTTCATGAACAAATTTGTGCTTCTGTTATGCTTCATCGCGTTGTTTCTTTCCGGATGTGGTACCATGAACTTGCGAAAAATTTCGGTTGAGCCAAAAATTTCGACCGAGAATACAAAGAAAAGTTCCCTGAAAGCGGGGCTCCTGCTCGACAAACAATTCACCAACTACAAATATGCCTTTGAAACGGGCATGCAAATGTTCTTGCTGGCAAACGTGAAGGGGGAAATAGATGTCGGCAAAAATCTGTCCCAAGCTCTTTACGGAATTGTCTCCAGTAAATTCGGAAACGTCGCCGTTGCTCACGAGGTAAGTGAAATCCACGATGTCGATATTTATTTCGTTCCCCGGATCAAATCCTTCAAGTATTCGCCTCCCTTTACGGGCTTGGGTTCTCATACCGCCGCCGTGGAGCTGGAAACGGAAATCTTCGCCGGGAACGGACGGCGGCTGCGTAGTTTCAACGTCAAGCGGAATGGAAGTAGAAACATGTTAAATCAGATCAAAATGGAAACGAACTATGATATGGCGCACTACGCGGTTAACGAGGCCATAGACAACCTCCTGAAGGAATTTTCCCGGAAGCTTGATGAATTTTATTGATTCAAGAGGTACACCATGCGGCTGAAGCGATGGCTGTTGATTGTCCTGATTCTCTGCACCAGCGGTTGTGGGCTCCGAGGCTTGACCCCTTCCGAAAGTCTTGCCAACTACCATCCTCTCTTCCTGATCACCACCAAAAGCAAGGGAGAGATACTCACCCAGGAAGGCCTGGATTACCTGCGCGAAGGTTCCTTCGACAAGTTTCTGTCCTCCATGCGCGAGGCTCTGACGTTTTATGCTGGCAATGGGAAAAAGACCTCCGATCTTTGCCGCTATATGGGCAAGGCATATCTTGATCGAAACGAATACGACAAAGCGCTGTCCTATTTTAATCAATCGTTATCCGCCGCCAAAAGCAGCCGATACAAGGAGGGGTTCGTCCTGACGACTGTCGGACTGGCAGATTGCTACAAAAAAATCGGGGATACGGATAAGGCCGCGGAGATTTTGGCGGCGGCCCAGCATGGCGATCGTGAGTCCACAAAAGGCGAACATCCGCTCATTGCGCTCAGCATGGGGGAGACCCTCGCACAGCAAGGCCGTTTATCCCAAGCGCTGGACATCTTCACCCGGACACTTTCCAACAGCGACAGCTACAAGGATAACAAGCTCAAACAATCGGTCTATTCCTCCTTAGGCACAACCCTTTTCGCCCTTGGCCGTTACCGAAAAGCAATCACCCATTATCAGCACGCCCTCGACCTTGCCCGGAAAAGTTACAACACGTCGGATATCGTGGACATCCTCAACAACATCGGCTTTTGTCAGGTGTCTTTGAAAAAATACAGCGAGGCCGCCATGTCCTTTCGAGAAGGATTGGGACTCCTGTCCGTCATGAACCTGCAATACTCCGAAAAACAGATGTACGCCAATTATGGTCTGGGGCTTTTGAATGAAGAGCAAGGCCGCAATGCCCAGGCGCTGCTCTACTACAACACCGCTATCAAGTTCATTGAGGATTTGAGAGGCAGCCTGAGTTCGACGGAGTTCCGATCCTTTTTCCTGGCCAATAAGATCGCCATCTATGAACATGCCATCGACATCCTGCTCACGGCAGCAGATCGAACACCGGACGAAGTTCGCCTTGATGCGCGATTTGCCAAAGCAAGCCTCACGCCCATGGAAGTGGCCTTCTTCTACGCCGAAAGTACCAAGGCCCGATCCTTTCTCGAACTGCTCTACAAAGCCAGAACAGTAGCCCTCGCCGACAGGATCCCCCGCGAGCTGGCTGAACAGGAGCGGCGATTGCTCAGCACCCTTGACTCGATCCAGACCTCCGGAAACGGTCAGTCGGAAGCACAGCGAGAAATCCTGAAAAAATCAAAACGCGAACTCGATGAGTTGATCGCCAAGTTACGGAAAGAGTATCCGGATTATGCCTCCATCCGCTATCCGGAGCCGGTCATGGCCGGAAATATCCCGCTGCGCGCCAACGAGGTGCTCCTCGCCTACAAGGTTAATCCCAGAAAAACCTTTCTCTGGATCATCGAAAAAGGCAAGAAACCGTCGGTCATCGAAATTGCCGTGAATCGGAAGGAACTTATCCGAAAAGTCGGAGATTTTAGGAGTGAGCTTGAAAATCCGGACCGATTGGACGCCTACGACCCCGAAAAAGGGCAAGCCCTGGGCAGGCTCTTGATGGAAGAAGCTCTCAGCCGGATAGACCCCGACAAAAACATTATCATTACCCCCGACGGCGTTCTGAATATGCTTCCCTTCGAGGCATTAACGACTGGCAGAACAAAAAATGCGATTCAATACCTGGGAGAAAAATACAAGATCAGCTATTATCCCTCCGCCTCGATCATGGCGACCATGCGGCGGTTCAAAGAGAATCCCAAATTATCCCGGCCCCTGTTTGCACTCGGCGATCCGGTCTATGAGGATTCGGATGTGCGTTACAGCCAAAGAAAGTTCGACAACATCGTCCTGGCATCAGCCGACCAGACGCCTGGTTTCAATTTGCGCAGCGCCCTGATCCGAAACGGCTTCTCTTTGCCCCGCCTGCCTGAGACCCGCGACGAGGTTCTGAAAATCGGCTCTCTCTTCGGGTACCAAGCCAATGACCGTAACATCAAGCTCGATATGGACGCCTCCAAAAGCGAACTTTTGAAATCCGATCTCGGCATTTACCGGTATATCCATTTTGCCACTCACGGTCTTTTGAGCGGCGACATTCCTTATATCCTGGAACCAGCGCTGGTTCTAAGCCAGCCGGGAAACCGCAACCCTGAAGATGGCTTCCTCAAGATGAGCGAGATTCTGGAACTCAAGCTCAACGCCGATGCCGTTGTCCTATCGGCCTGCAAGACGGCCCTGGGAAAAGAGATCGCCGGAGAGGGAATCGTGGGCTTAAGCCGCGCCTTCATGCTCGCAGGAGCCAAATCAGTCATCGTGAGTCTCTGGAGCGTGGAGTCGAATTCCACGGCCGTCCTGATGAAGAGCTTTTACTCGCATCTCAAGCTCGGAAGATCCAAAGAAGATGCGCTCAAACTGGCCAAGCAGGAATTGAAAAGCCAAAGCCTGGCCTCCACTGATCTCAGCCGTGGCGTCACGATCGCCGGACGGAACAAAAAGATTCAAACCGGCGCCTCCCATCCATTTTTCTGGGCACCTTTCATCCTGATTGGCGAATGGGAGTAAAAACACCCGGATTCCGATTCATTCAATCTGCTTTCAATCCAATTCAAAAACCATTGATTCTTGCCTTAGGGGATATGTTATTCGAATTGTATGCCTGATAAAATCAGTGAATAGAAACTGAGGAAAGAATCGGTATCAAATCTTGCAGTGTTTGGATAACGGGTTAAGGACTCGGTCAGCGGCCCTGCTTTTTTTCAATCCTTGCCCATGAATCCCGCAAAGTTGCTGTCCGGTTAAATACGAGCGCCCCTTCATGCGAATCAACAGAATCCACGCAGAAATAACCAAGCCTTTCAAACTGATACCGGCTTTCCGGTTTTGCGCTCGCAAGAATTGGTTCAACATGGCAGGATGTTAGTATTTCCAGGGAGTTTGGATTCAAACAATTCATAAAATCAGCGCTGTCTTTGCCCGTTGCCGGGTTTTCTTTTATAAACTGACGATCATACAGGCGGACTTCTGCCTTGATTGCATGAGGCGCGGAAACCCAGTGAAGAGTTCCCCTGACCTTGCGTCCATCCGAAGACCATCCTCCTTTTGTTTCAGGATCATACGTGCAGCGCAGCTCAATAATTTTACCGGTTTGTTCATCCTTTATCACCTGCTCACACTTGATATAATAAGCGTATCTCAGCCTTACTTCACGGCCTGGAGCCAGTCGGAAAAACTTTTTGGGCGGATCTTCACGAAAATCATCCTGCTCAATATAAAGCACCCGTGAAAATGGAACCTTCCGAGTCCCCATGTCCGGATTTGTCGGGTGATTCTGAGCCTCCAGCTCCTCTGTCAGGTCTTTTGGATAGTTTTCAATAACCACGCGAAGGGGATGCAAAACGCCCATAACCCTGGGAGATCGTTCGTTTAAATCTTCCCTTACGCAGTACTCTAACAATGCAAAATCTACGATACTTTCCTTTTTTGCTATTCCGATGCGTTCACAAAAAGTTCTGATAGATTCCGGCGTATAACCGCGTCTCCGCATGCCGGACAGGGTTGGCATGCGAGGGTCGTCCCATCCGGAAACATGCCCCTGCTCAACCAGTTTCAAAAGTTTCCGCTTGCTCATCACGGTGTAAGTCATGTTGAGTCTGGCAAACTCGATTTGCTGAGGATGACAATCAACATTCAGCTCGTCAAGTATCCAGTCATAAAGAGGCCGATGATCTTCAAATTCCAGGGTGCAGAGGGAATGTGTAATCCCTTCAATTGAATCGGAAAGACAATGAGCGTAATCGTACATCGGATAAATGCACCATCTGTCACCGGTTTTATGATGTGCCATGTGCTTAATGCGATAAATAACAGGATCACGCATATTTAAATTCGGGGATTGCATATCAATTTTTGCTCGAAGCACATGTTCCCCGTCTTCAAATTCGCCCGCCCGCATACGCTCAAACATATCCAGATTTTCTTCGATTGAACGGTTGCGCCAGTGGCTGTCTTTCCCCGGCTCGGTCAAGGTGCCGCGATGCTTTCTTATTTCTTCCGCACTCAGGCTGCACACATAGGCCTTGCCCTTTTTTATCAACTCAGCAGCATATTGGTAGAGTTTTTCAAAATAGTCTGATGTATAATAAAGCCGACTGCCCCAGTTAAAGCCAAGCCACCTGACATCTGCTTTTATTGATTCTACATATTCGATATCCTCCTTGACCGGATCTGTATCATCAAATCGCAGATTGCAAACGCCTCCATCGTGTTCGGCCGCAATCCCAAAATTAAGACAGATCGACTTGGCATGTCCGATATGAAGATACCCGTTTGGTTCAGGAGGAAAGCGGGTTACAATACGACCATTGTTTTTATTTGCCTTCAAATCTTCAGCAATAATATTGCGGATAAAGTTTGACGGTCGAGACAGTTCATTTGTATTATTGTTCATTCAATATTTCCTGTTCTTTTTTATACCTAAGTCGTCAAGTAAAAATAACTTATACACCTTGCTTGTCCTTTTGCTTGTTTTCTGTGTTCCGTCAAGGCTCACATAACTCGTTATGCGCGCCTTAACGCGCCTTGAAAACAAACAAAATTACGGCGCAATCCGTACAGCTTATTTATACTTGCTTCCTAAGTTGAGCTTTGAAATTAATTTTTTAGCATAAACTTTCTATAAGTGTAAATGCTTTTCCCGGCAAAAAAACCAAAGCGGTTTGAGAAATTGGCTTTGAACAAATTTTTATCAGTATAGACGATTTGGGTTTCAGATAGGCGAGACGACATCTCTTCCTGTTGCACTAAACTTTATATTGACCCTTTCTGCCTTTTTTCTTATTCTTTTTTTATTTATCCTTTTATAAGAAATTCTCCTATGAACTTTATCGCTGGAATCATTCTGGTAGCCATTGCTGTTGACTTTATACTGCACGGCCTGGCCGATTTTTTGAATCTCAAAATGTTGCGGGATGAGCTTCCTGAAGCCTTTCATGGATTTTATGATAAAGACCATTATCGAAAATCCCAGGAATATCTCCGAGTAAATACAAAATTCGGATGGATTACATCCACATTCAATATATTTGTAATCCTCATATTCTGGTTCGGGAAGGGATTTCCCCTTCTGGATCAATGGGTGCGATCCTGGAACCTGGAATCTATCACGACCGGCCTGATCTATATAGGAACTTTGCTGTTGCTTAAAGTTTTTTTGTCTCTTCCTTTCAGCATCTACTCAACCTTTGTAATTGAAGAACGTTTTGGCTTCAACAAAACCACATGGCCCACTTTTGTAATCGATATAATCAAGGTGTCGGTCCTTTCAGTATTGGTTGGAACGCCTCTTTTAGCTGGCATACTGATTTTTTTTGAATATGCCGGAGCCAATGCCTGGTTGTATTGCTGGATAGCTGTCACCATATTTATGCTTGCGGTTCAGTTTATAGCTCCCACCTGGATTATGCCTCTTTTTAATAAATTCAATCCACTTGAAGATGGAGAGCTCAAGCAAGCCATCATGTCTTATGCGCATTCCATAAATTTTCCGCTGGAAAATGTTTTTGTCATGGATGGCTCCAGGCGTTCCAGCAAATCCAATGCTTTTTTTACCGGTTTTGGCAAGCACAAGCGCATTGTCCTGTTTGACACAATGATAGATCAACACACAACGCCTGAACTTTTAGCGGTTTTAGCGCATGAAATGGGGCATTATAAGAAAAAGCATATACTTCAAATGATTATCATTGCTATTGCACAGATTGGACTGATGCTTTTTCTGTTCTCCATGTTCATTTCATATCAAGGACTTTTTGATGCTTTTTATATGGAAGAAAAATCCATCTATGCAGGGCTGATTTTTTTCGGGATGTTATACTCACCAATAGATTTTTTTGTTGGGATTTTCATGCATATATGTTCACGCAAAAATGAGTACGAAGCCGATAGATTCGCCGTAGAAACCACCGGAAACCCTCAGTCAATGGCCAATGCCCTGAAAAAGCTCTCGGTCAATAATCTCTCTAACCTTATTCCGCATCCTTTATATGTTTTTCTAAATTATTCTCATCCACCTGTTTTGGATCGGCTAAAAATTATTTTAGCTTAAGGGGCTCAACATCCGGGACGAAACGAGCAGAACGAGGAACGGCGGGCGCATGATAAAAAAAATAATCTCAGGCGGTCAAACCGGCGCTGATCAAGCAGCCCTTGATGCTGCCATAAAATATGGTTTTCCCCATGGCGGCTGGATTCCTAAAGGACGAAAAATGGAAGATGGTATACTTCCAGACAAATACAAACTGAAAGAGATGCCCACCAACAGCTATGAAAAACGCACGGAACAGAATGTTATCGATTCTGATGGAACTGTAATAATCTCACATGGGAAGCTAACTGGTGGTTCAAAATTAACGCGGCAACTCGCTGAAAAATATGATCGGGCATGTCTTCATGTAGATATGAATAAAATCTCTGCTTTTATTGCTGTCTCAAAAATAAATTCATGGATTATTGAAAATGAAATCGAAGTTCTTAATATTGCCGGACCACGGGCCAGCAACGATCCGAAAATATATGAGGATACCAGGTACATTATTGAGGACGTTATTTTATCGGTCTGATAAATACTGGAAATTTATATTTTAACTTTTCTTTCTCTTTTTACTTTTTTTAGATCGTTTGGTTTGCGATTTCTTATCTTCGGCATATTGAACTCGAATATTTCGACCATCAATTTTCGCACCTTTCATTGTTTTTAACACTTTAGCCGCAACACTTGTTTCAACTTCAAAAAAAGAAAATTCCCGCATGATTTCTATTGGACCAATCTTTTCAGAGCTAATTCCAGCTCTGCTGCATAGGGTTCTTATCACTGTGCCTTTTTTTAGATTGTCCATAGATCCTGTATTTAAGAAAAACCGTTTTGATTTTCCAGATCCTAATTTTTTTTGTCGTCGATCTTTTTTTACAGAACGATAAGTATCCTCCTTTTTTCTCAAGGATACATTTATATCTTTGGAATCTTTATAATAATTAAGAAAGCGGTTAAATTCATTTGAAACAAACTTTTGAATGAGTTCCTCTTTTGTAAGACCGTCTAATGCATTATAAACCAGCGGCAGGAAACGCTCGATTTCTTTCTGGTCTACTTTAACTTCTACCATTTTGCTAATCATGGAATATAGCTGTTTCTCACAAATTGCATATCCTTCCGGAACTTTCGCATAATTAAATTTAACACTTGCTTTTCTTTCTATAAACTGAAGTTTGCTTTTTTCCCGAGAATTGATGATAACTATGGATGTTCCTGATTTGCCCGCTCTTGCCGTTCTGCCGCTTCTGTGAGTATAGTTTCCCGCCTCATCTGGGAGTTTATAGTTAATGACATGGGTGATATCCTGAACATCTATCCCGCGGGCAGCAACATCTGTCGCAATAAGAATCTGAATAGATTTGGTTTTAAATCTGCTCATGACTTTATCTCGTATTGCCTGAGAAAGATCACCATGAATGGCTTCAGCATTATAGCTATCTTTCATCAGTTTCTCCGCTATTTCCTGTGTCTCTCTTCGCGTACGACAAAACACAAGGCCATAAATATCCGGGTAATAATCAATAATTCGTTTTAACGCCTGATACCTGTCTTTTTCTTTAACGATATAATTCACATGTAAAATATTTTCCGCGCCACTATTTTTCTTCCCTACTGTTATCTCAACGGGATTTTTCATGTATTTTTTTGCAATTCTTGCAACTTGATGGGGCATTGTCGCGGAAAACAGCCAGGTTTTTTTCTGAGATGGCGTGTTTTGAAGAATGGCATCTATATCTTCCTGAAATCCCATATTGAGCATTTCATCCGCTTCATCAAGAACCACATATGAAACCTTAGAAAGCTTTGCTATTTTTCTATTAATAAGATCAAGCAATCTCCCTGGTGTTGCCACAATAATCTGAGCGCTTTTTTTGATCTGATTTCTCTGGTTTTCAATGCTGGCGCCGCCATAAACGGCAACTACCTTTGCACCTTTTACATATTTACATAATTTTTTAATATCATCTGAAATCTGCACGCAGAGTTCCCTGGTAGGACAAATCACCACCCCTTGAGTATGTTTCAGATCAAAATCAATTAGCTGGATCATAGGTAAACCAAAAGCTACTGTTTTACCTGTTCCGGTCTGGGCAAGCCCTATAAGATCCCTGTCCCCTCCAATAATTTCAGGAATTGCATCTGTCTGGATGGGCGTAGGTTCAACAAACCCGAGATCTTTAACCGCCCGTAACAACTCGTCAATTAAATCCAAATTTTCGAAGCTCATGTTTTTTCTCAATCTTTCTAATACGTTAAAATATTCATACCTAAAACAAAAAATTATACCACGGGTAAAATGACAAGGCAAACGTTATATATCCCCTTTTTAACAAATACTTCATCACGGAAACGCCCTTGCCTTCGGCTAATATTTTTGCTAATATTTATAAAATATGGTTTCCATATAGGGAACTTTCACCCCACCTGCCTGCGAGCGAACACACACAGGCAGACAAGTTCACGCCCATGCCAGGCGTACACAATGCAAATGCAGCTGACCGCTTACAGTAGCTGAAGAAAATGAAAAGTGAACTATAGCACTAAAGCCGCCAAATCGGGTATTATGAAAAACAGAGCCGATCTATCAGTAAATATTGGGGGGATAGAACTAAAAAATCCGGTGATGACGGCATCCGGTACATTTGGGTATGCCGGTGAATTTGATGATTTTGTTGATTTGAACCTGCTGGGGGCTATTATTGTCAAGGGCTTATCGCTTAAGCCATCCATGGGCAACCCGCCTCCAAGAATAGTTGAAACTCCATGCGGCATGCTCAATGCCATTGGCCTTGAAAATGTCGGTCTTGCATCATTTGTTGAAGAAAAGCTCCTGTTCCTCAAACAGCTCTCAACGCCTGTCTTTATAAACATTTACGGAAAAGATGTCCGTGAATATGGGGAACTGGCATCACGCATTAATGATATCGAAGAAATAGCGGGCATCGAAGTCAATATTTCATGCCCCAATGTAAAGGCAGGAGGGGTCGCATTTGGAACCGATCCAGAGGCAGCCTGCAAAGTGGTAAAAGCTGTAAGAGACAACACCGGCAAACCACTTATGGTGAAACTTACTCCCAACGTGACCGACATTACACTTATTGCCCGTAGTGTGGAGGATGCAGGCGCTGATTCCATATCTTTAATCAATACGATAACCGGCATGGCTATAGACATTGAAACCCGGCGGCCAAAGCTTGCAAATATAACAGGAGGGCTCTCCGGCCCGGCAATTAAACCGATAGCCCTGCGTATGGTCTGGCAGGTTGCACAACAGGTTAAAATTCCGGTTGTCGGAGTCGGAGGCATAATGACACCGGAAGATGCTTTGGAATTTTTAATAGCAGGAGCTGTCGCGGTTCAGATCGGCACGGCTAATTTTATAAATCCCCGTGCTACAATTGACATTATTGAAGGAATCGAAGCCTTTCTTATAAAAAGAAATATCCCGCGGCTAACAGATATTATCGGAACATTGCAAGTCTGATGGCATTACTATAAAAAACAATTAAACCACAAAGAACATGAAGGGACACGAAGATTAGAATTAATGTTTTTATAATTTCTTCGTGTTCTTCGTGGTGAACATAGCGAAACTACAACGCTTCCGGCAAAATCACCGGATGAGCTTTTAAGTATTCCAGCCTGTTCAGTCCGTTAATATAAGCCTTTGCACTGGCTGTGATGATATCAGGGTCAGCTCCTCTGCCAAGGGCGATAAGTCCGTCTTCGTTTAAACGCACAGTTACCTCGCCCTGTGCGTCTGTGCCACCAGTCAAGGCGCTTACTGAAAACCTTAAGAGTTCCGACCTCGTTCCTGTGAGTTTTGCTATTGTATTAAAAGCCGCATCAATCGGGCCGTTTCCATAACCAGCGTCCTGCACAGACCGGCCATTTATCGTAAGCTTAACACTCGCCATGGGAAAAACCGTTGTCCCGCTTATCACATGCAAATACTCCAGAGAAAAAATGTCGGCAGTCCGTAATATACCTTCTGTAACAAGAACCTCAAGGTCCTCATCCACAATATCTTTTTTCTTATCCGCAAGCTCCTTGAATTTTTTAAAAATAATGTTTAATTCTTCGTCTGAAAGATCGTATCCCAAATCCTTTAAATGTGACCGCAGGGCGTGCCTTCCTGAATGTTTGCCCAACACAAGCTTGCTGGCGCTGAGACCTATGGTATCAGGTTTCATAATCTCATACGTCATGGGGTTTTTTAACATGCCATCCTGATGAATACCTGCTTCATGAGCAAACGCATTGGCGCCGACTACAGCCTTGTTCGGCTGCACAATAATTCCTGTTATCATACTTACAAGCCGGCTTGTCGGATAAATCTGTTTGGTGTTAATGTTGGTTGATAACGGAATATAATTGGGTCTTGTATGCAGAGTCATTACCATCTCTTCAAGAGATGTATTTCCCGCCCTTTCTCCAATTCCGTTTATTGTAACTTCAGCCTGTCTTGCTCCGGCGCTTATTGCCGCAAGAGTATTGGCCGTAGCAAGACCAAGGTCGTTATGGCAGTGTACGCTCACAACTGCTTGATGAATATTGGGCGTATGCGCCATGACATATTTAATAAGATCTCCAAATTCCTGTGGAATAGCATAGCCTACAGTGTCAGGAATATTAATAGTTGTAGCGCCGGCCCCTATTACGGCCTCAAAAACCCTGCACAGAAAATCACGATCACTCCTTGATGCATCCTCGGCGGAAAATTCTATGCTGTCGGTAAATGATTTGGCATATTTTACCGCTTCAACCGCCTTTTTTACAACCTCATCCCTTGTCATTTTCAGCTTGTAATCCATGTGGATATCTGATGTGGCAATAAAAGTATGAATTCGCGGTTTGGCGGCATTGCTGATAGCGCCCCAGGCGCGCTCAATATCCTTTTTTGCAGTTCGCGCAAGCGCAGCAACCTCTGTCTTTTTCAACTTGCCCGCTATACCGGCAACAGCTTCAAAATCTCCTTCAGACGCAGCAGGAAACCCTGCTTCCAACACATCTACACCGAGTTTTTCCAGCTGCATGGCAATCCGCAGCTTTTCAGCGGCATTCATGCTTGCTCCCGGAGACTGTTCGCCATCTCTTAAAGTAGTATCAAATACAATTACTTTTTCATTCATAATGTTGCTCCACGATCCATAACACTTCAGCCACAATGTCACCAACTTGCCTGCAGCAGGCTGGGATTATAATATAAAATCCACAATTGATGGCATTGTAAAAAGTCTTTTGTGAACGACTTTGAGCATTTTGGGAGAAAAGCAATTGAGATGTTCATCGTTAAGAAATGCAAGCTGTTTGAGGGCATTAGCCCGAGTTCTTGCATTTTAGATGAATGTTTCAATTGCGCCCAAAATGGTCATGAAGTGAATAAAATTGACTTTTTACGAGTCCATCACAATTGGGGGTTTAGAAATTCCGCTTTGAAGAATATTGTCACTTTTAATTCCTCAAGATATCAATCATCTTTTTTTGTGCCTTTGTGGCTGATTTAATGATTTTCCCCGTTCCTTGGCCAGCTTATACTGAAAGCTGTCTGCCAGTGCTTGCCAGCTTGCTTCTATAATATCTTCTGAAGCGCCGATTGTACTCCAGATATCATCTTCGTCTCTTGACTCTATTAAAACCCTTACCTTTGCCGCGGTTCCTTTTCCGCCATCTATTACCCGCACCTTGAAATCAACAAGATGCATGGAATCCAGGTCGGTTACATAAAATTTCTCCAGGGCCTTGCGCAGGGCATTGTCCAAAGCGCCTACCGGCCCATGTCCTTCGGCAGCAGTAATTTCTTCCTTATCGCCGACGGAAATCTTGATTGTAGCATGAGACGAACACGGATAATCTTTATCCTTTTCAATGTGAACTCTAAAAGATTTCAGTTCAAATAGGGGCTTGAACTGTTTTGTAAATTTTTCCATAAGTATTTTGAATGAGCCGTCAGCCGCTTCAAACTGATAACCCTGCTCTTCCAAACGCTTTATTTCTGAAACGATCTTGCGGCTGTCAAACTCCTTTCCCTTAAGCTCAATCCCCAGTTCTTTGGCTTTGTATTCCACGTTGCTCTTACCGGAAAGATCAGATATCAAAACACGGCGCTTGTTGCCCACATACTCAGGCTCCATGTGTTCGTATGCCCCCGGCACTTTCATAATAGCGCTTACATGAATACCGCCCTTGTGGGCAAAAGCGCTTTTGCCCACAAAAGGCCTGGCGTTTAATGGAATCATATTTGCAGTCTCGCTGACAAACCTGGAGAGCTTTTTTAGTTTTGCAAGGTTCTTGCTTGAAATACACGGACAATCCATTTTTATACAAAGAATCGGTATAATTGAGGTAAGGTCCGCATTACCGCATCTTTCTCCATATCCATTTATAGTCCCCTGAACCATGACAGCGCCTGCATGTATCGCTGCTATGGAATTGGCCACAGCCATGCCGCAGTCGTTGTGTGTATGAATTCCGATTTTAAGCGGCGGGTCATCTGTTTTTGTGCTCTGTTTTTCAGCCATGCCTTTTTGTACATTATTTATGATGGATTCTATTTCAAATGGCAGGGTACCGCCATTTGTGTCGCAAAGAACAATCATGTCTGCGCCGCCGTCTACAGCAGCCATCAGGGTTTGCAACGCATAATCCGGGTTTTTCTTATACCCGTCAAAAAAATGCTCGGCATCGTAGATAACCTCACGATCATTCTTCTTCAGGTACTCGACAGAATCACGTATCATAGCGAGGTTCTCTTTCAAGGTGTTTTTCATAACCTGCTTGACATGGAGATCCCAGGTCTTTCCAAAAATTGTGACAGCAGGAGCGCCGCTCTTAAGAAGCGCATTTAAGTTAGGATCATCACCTGGCTTAATCCCGGGCTTGCGGGTTGAGCCGAATGCAGTAAGACGGGCATTTTGAAATTTAATGTTTTTCGCCATCTCAAAAAAACGCTCGTCCCTGGGATTGGAACCTGGCCAGCCACCCTCTATGTAATGTATTCCAAGGTCATCAAGCTTTTCTGCGATCTTTATCATTTCTTCAGCGCTGAAATTGATGTCTTCTCCCTGAGCTCCGTCTCTTAAGGTAGTATCATATAGAAGTATTGGTTCCATAATTTGGTTCTCTCGTTGCTGGTTTTCTCTGAAACTTTGCCTCACCAATACATTCCGTAGTAAAGCCTCGGAATAAGTGAAACAAGTAACAGAGTAATAGTTTTCTTATTTTTTGCGCTTTTCGGGTCTTAGAGAGCGAACAGCCGCGCCGGCTTGCCACATTTCAGAATTCTTGATCACATCCAGCTCTTTTCTCAGTTTTACCATGCAATCAGACGCACTGTTAGCTTCAAGAACCCTTTTTGTCTCTTTGCCTGTTTTAACACGATCATACAAATCGTCAAAGACCGGTGCCACGGCATCTCTGAACTTTGGAGCCCAGTCCAAAGCGCCTCTCTGGGCTGTAGTGCTGCAGTTTGCAAACATCCAGTCCATGCCGTTTTCTCCTACAAGACGGATGAGACTCTGGGTCAGTTCTTCCACGGTTTCATTAAAAGCTTCACTCGGGCTGTGACCGTTTTTTCTAAGAACACTGTACTGTGCCTCCATGGTACCGGCAAGACATCCCATCAAAACTCCGCGTTCTCCGGTAAGATCGCTGTAAACTTCTTTTTCAAAGGTTGTGGGAAAAAGATATCCTGACCCTATAGCAATACCGAGTGCAAGAGTTCTTTCCATTGCTCTGCCGGTAAAATCCTGATGCACCGCAAAGCTGGAATTGATACCGCTCCCGTCCAGAAAGTTTCTCCGCACATTAGTTCCGGATCCTTTTGGCGCTACTAAAATGACATCAACATTTTCCGGGGGTATAATACCGGTCTGCTCTTTATAAACAATTGAAAAACCATGCGAAAAATAAAGGGCATCCCCCTCGTTAAGACATTCTTTTACCTGGGGCCATGTTGCCGCCTGACCGGCATCTGACAGGAGTTCCTTAACAATTGTTCCTTTCCGCGCTGCTTCCTCAAGCGGAAAGAGAGTTTTACCTGGGACAAAACCGTCTGAAATCGCCTTGTTCCAGTATTCATCCCCTTCAAGTTGTCCTATGATTACAGAAAAGCCATTGTCTTTAAGATTTAAAGCCTGAGCCGGTCCTTGAACCCCGTAACCAAGAACTACAATTGTTTCATCTTTAAGCACTTCCCTGGCTTTATCCAGAGAAAATTCTTCAGATGTAATTACTTCTTCTACAACACCGCCAAAATCGATCTTTGCCATTTTATTCTCCTTAATTTATAATTATATTTTTTGTGACAATTTAGCCTTATGCAAAAAAACTCGTAATCGTTCATGGTTTAGAGATTAATTACTTTCCAATTTCAAGCCGTGAACGGCTACCTGTTTTTTTATCTTTTTGTTTTTCTGTAGCCTCTGTGATCTTTGTGTTTAAAACAACCGATTTCCACACCCTTAATCCTTATCCTTTAACCCCCCGTTTGATTCCCGAAAAAGGGCGATAATACCGGTTTTTGCAATTTCCTTAATTCCTATCGGCTTTAGAAGATTCAAAATGGCTGTCATTTTGCCTTCATCTCCGGTAACCTCCAAGGTGTAATGCTCCTGCCCGACATCAACTACTTTACACCTGAAGATATCAACAATTCTGAGGATTTCAGCCCTGTATTCCGGCTTGGCCTGTATTTTGATAAGAGACATCTCCCTTTGAACATAACTTGACCCTGTGAGTTCGTATACTTTTATAACATTAATAAGCTTGTGAAGCTGCTTCACGATTTGCTCGACAACAGGTGTATCCGCCATGGTAACCAGGGTAATCCTGGACACCAGAGGATCCATAGTTTCAGCAACACAAAGACTTTCAATATTATAGCCTCTGCCGCTAAATAATCCTACAATCCTGGACAGCACACCCGGTTTATTTTCAACTAAAATCGAAAGTATATGTTTTTGTTCATTCATGATTTATATCCTCACAAAAAATTGATGATTGATTGGTTGTCAACAAGCTCTAAGCCAGAAGCATTTCCGTTATAGCCGCTCCTGCGGGCACCATTGGATAAACACATTCTTCCCTCTCAACCACAAATTCCATAATTACTGTTTTAGGTGAAGAAAGGCCTTTTTTCAGTACCGATTCAACCTCTTCGGGCTTTGTAGCCCTTAAACCAACAGCCCCGTATGCCTCTGCCAGTTTTACAAAGTCAGGGGCATGCTCCATGTTTGTGCCGGAATAACGTTTGTCGTAAAACAGTTCCTGCCACTGTCTGACCATGCCAAGATACTGGTTGTTCAGGATAACAATCTTTACCGGAAGCCCGTATTGCACGGCAGTTGCCATTTCCTGTATGTTCATCTGAATACTGCCGTCTCCGGCAATATCCACTACAAGCTTGCCCGGACAGGCTAATTGAGCTCCGATTGCCGCAGGAAGTCCAAAACCCATTACGCCCAAGCCACCGGAAGTAATAAAATGATTCGGTTTTTTAAAATGATAATACTGGGCGGCCCACATCTGATTTTGTCCCACCTCGGTTGTTATAATGGCTTTACCTTTTGTCAGTTCATAAAGTTTTTCAACAACATATTGTGGCTTGATAATGTTTTTTTGTTTATATGCAAGGGGTGTCGTGCGTTTCCACTTCTCTACCTGATCAAGCCATTTCTTTCTTTTTGTCTTGAGGTTGCCCAGGTCCTCCTTATCTAAAAGCTTATTAAGAAGACTGAGGGTAATTTTGCAATCACCTACAATTGGAACGGTAACAGGAATATTCTTGCGTATTGATGTCGGGTCAATATCAATATGCACAATTTTTGCGTTTGGAGCAAACGTATCTATTTTTCCGGTAACACGATCGTCAAAGCGGACCCCGACAGCAACAATAAGATCGCAGTCCCCTGTACACATGTTTGCCCTGTATGTGCCATGCATGCCGACCATGCCAAGCCACAAACGATCAGTGCCCGGGAACACCCCAAGCCCCATTAAAGAGCATGTCACAGGAGTTTGCGTTTTATGCGCCAATTCAGTAAGCTCTTTTGAACCCTTTGAAAGAACAACCCCGCCACCTGCAAAAACAATCGGCTTTTTGGCATTTTTTATAAGTTTTACTGCTTTGTGCAACTGTTTCATGTTTGGGCTGTAGGTAGGGTTGTATGACTTCAGCTCAATTTTTTTTGGCTCTTTGTAAGTTATTTTTGTGCTTGATACATCTTTTGGAATATCAATCAAAACAGGCCCGGGACGGCCGGAAGCAGCTATAACAAATGCCTCTTTAACAACTCTTGCAAGATCCTCAGTGCGTTTAACAAGGTAGTTATGCTTGGTGCACGGCCTTGTTATTCCGACAATATCCACCTCCTGAAAGGCATCGTTACCGATAAGCTGAGTCGGAACCTGACCTGTAAATATAACCATAGGAATGGAATCCATATAAGCACACGCAATTCCGGTCACTGTATTCGTAGCTCCGGGGCCGGATGTTACCAGGCATACCCCGACCTTGCCGCTGGCCCTTGCATAACCATCCGCTGCATGAACCGCTCCCTGCTCATGACGGACAAGTATATGCTTTATGTCTGTTTTAGTCAGTTCATCATAAATATCTATGACAACACCGCCAGGAAATCCAAAAATCGTGTCAACACCTTCTTCCTTGAGCATCTTCATAAGGATCTGTGCGCCTGTTAGTTTCATAATAAATCCTTTCTTTTGCTGGTTATAAATGAGCTAAAATTAGTGATATAATTTTAGGTACTTAGCTCTCTTTAGCATACTTTATTTTACTACAGCCCCCTTGTCGGCGGAAGAAACCATTCGAGCATATCTGTTCATATAACCATGAGATATCTTTGGCTCAGGAACCGACAATAAGGCAGACCTATCCCTGATTGTCTGCTCGGAAACTTTAAGGGTTATCTTTTTGCCGGGAATATCGATTGCTATAAAATCTCCTTCTTCAATAATCGCAATAGGTCCTCCCTGCATGGCTTCCGGCGAAATATGCCCTATGGATGCGCCCTTTGTTCCTCCTGAAAAACGTCCGTCTGTAATCAGCGCTACATGGCTGTCCAGTTTCATTCCGGCAATTGCGGAAGTCGGAGTCAGCATTTCTCGCATTCCAGGGCCGCCCATAGGTCCTTCATAACGTATGACAATAACATCGCCTTTTTTTATATTGCCGTTCATAATAGCCTGGCTGGCATCTTCTTCAGAATCAAAAACCCTTGCAGGCCCCTCATGACATAACATATCATTACAAACTGCCGACTGTTTTACAACACAACCATTAGGAGCAAGATTGCCGAAAAGTACGGCAAGACCTCCATAGTTATGATACGGGTTATCTACAGGCCGTATAATATCTTTATCCAGCGTTTGAACATCTGTAACGTTGTCTCCAGTTGTTTTACCGGTTACCGTCATGCACTCGTTATGAATTAAATTTAATCGGGAAAGCTCCTTGATTACAGCGCTTACGCCTCCTGCTTGGTTCAGATCTTCTATGTGGTGTTTGCCTCCAGGGCTTAGCGAGCAAAGATGAGGTGTTGCCCTGCTGATTTCGTTGATCAGATTAAGGTCGATATTTACCTTTGCTTCGTTTGCAATTGCCAGAAGATGGAGGACTGTGTTGGTGGAACAGCCAAGCGCCATATCAACTGTAAGAGCATTTTTAAATGCCTTTTCAGTCATGATTTTTTTCGGTGTAATCTGCTGCTTTAAAAGACTGATTATCTGCATGCCGGCCTCTTTGGCCAAACGGATACGCGCGGCCATCACGGCAGGAATTGTGCCGTTGCCCGGCAATCCCATACCTATGGCTTCGGTCAAACAGTTCATGGAGTTTGCGGTAAACATGCCGGCACATGACCCGCAGGTTGGGCAGGCGGCATTTTCAATAGCGGTCAAGTCCCTTTCCGTCATTCTGCCTGAAAGCACAGCGCCGACAGATTCAAAAACAGTAACAAGATCGATTTTCCCGTCCTTTGTTTTATCGGGATTATCGCCGGCCAGCATAGGCCCTCCACTTATTATAATAGTGGGAAGATCCAGACGCGCGGCAGCCATAAGCATTCCAGGCACAATCTTGTCGCAATTTGTAACCATAACCAAAGCATCAAACGCATGTGCTATTGCCATAACTTCAATTGAGTCGGCAATAAGCTCACGGCTTGCAAGAGAATATTTCATTCCTGTATGATTCATGGCGATGCCGTCACAAACACCAATGGTACCAAATTCGACAGGAGTGCCGCCTGCCATATAAACACCGGCTTTAACTGCTTCAACAATTTTATCGAGATGAATATGGCCGGGGATAATAGCATTAGCTGAATTAACAATTCCAACAAACGGTTTTTGTATTTCAATATCTGTATAACCGATTGCTTTCAAAAGACTGCGATGCGGCGCTCTTTCAATACCTTTTTTAATAATATCGCTTTTCATTAAACCCTTTCCTCCCAAAAAAAAATCCGTTATCAGTTTTGAGGCTGATAACGGATTTTTAAAAAATTATAAAATTAAGCCATTATTAACCCATTTCCTCGCGGCAGGATAGTATCCCTACGACGAGGACTATAATTAGACTAACAATATAGTTAATGGCTAATATTTTTTTCATAACAAATTACTGTCTTATAAACTTCTTGTAAAATTATTTTCCTAACAGCTTTTAATAATGGTGTCAAGTTTTTTTATATAATAAATGTAGGAGTTTGTCCGAAAAATATGTTCATAACGAATTTTCGGATTTTGGTTGATTAGATAGTAACAAAATGTCTTGTCTAAACAAACAATTCATGATAATGAAAGATTTTCATAATGATTGATCATTATATCAACAAATAATAATATATATTACCGGATCTTAAATAAGGAGGGCAATAGATGGCACAGGATAATAAAGGTTCAATAATTACAGCGGCTGCAGTTGTAATAGTAATTGCTTTCGTCTTACAGGTAGTGTTTGTTTTTGCCGACAACAAAGATGCGCCGCATAGAGCGGTTATTGATTTTTCAAAGGCATATTTCTGGGTAGACAAATCGATGGACAAGCGGCTTTGCGATGCTCAGAGAACTATAGATGGGATTAATGTTGTGGATGAATATATCCAGCGTGTTACCAGTAATGCAAAAGAAAACGGCTGGGGTATAAATTACATGAAAAGTATAATTTACCACATAGAAACCCACACTTTAAGCAAGGATGACTCCAACGCCGTAGTCAGGTTGACATGTTACAAAAAGAAGGCAATCAACCCATTGTTTCCAATAGTCGCTAAATTGTTTCGTCTTAACAAAACCTATCATATTGATGAAACAATTAACGTTATTAAAGAAGATGGAAAATGGAAGGTATGCGGCAAGCTTTTTGATTTAACCAACAATCAAAATCTGATATAATTTCAGGCCTTATATAAAATATGTTTTTATGTAAGTTCCAAACCCTTTATTTATAATGAATTAGATAAAATTTTAAACCGTGACTACTAAAAACCAAAGCCTGGCTCAAAAGGCCGGGCTTTGGTTTGCCCCTGAAAAGGGTTTTTTTACTTAAAACTATACAAATTAAAAGTGCTTAAATTTATAGAATTGCTCCGCTGGTTTTTTATATATGATTAACAAAATTCTTTGATTTTAGTTCACTTTAAACTCTTGCAGCGTTTCTTCAGGCAGAGCCGGAGAACTCTGATTTGGCTCTGAGGACCAGATTTTTAGGGTAAAATAAATCTCCACCTCAAACCACCCCAGCTATAAAATTTAATAGATCTTTTTCGGCGGCTATTTTATATGCCGGCTATAAAGAGTGTAATAATGTAGAAAGTTTGAGTTGTTGATAAAGGTTGACGTTAAAATTAACATTGAGGTCTCTTTTTATAAAAACAACTCCATTTTCGATTTTTTACTAATTTATCAAAATTAATTTATTAACAATTCAGTGTTGATATATATTTATATCTTTATTATTTATTAACAATAATATTTTTTATGTTTATATATTATTATTTATAAATATTCTTTATGTCGGTTGTTTGTATATTGTTATGTATTATATTTTCTATAAAATAAATATGTTACAAGATTATTATAATTATTAACATATATTATTATTATTAGTTATTCTTTATATAAAAAAGGTAATAATATGAAACTTACAATAAATAAAAATGATATTATTAATGTATTATCAAATATTCAAGGTATAACCAGCCGTAAAAGCAGTTTAGCAATAACCGAGACGGTTTTAATAAAAGCAACAAGTTCAGGAATTAAACTTATTGCTACAGATCTTGAAACCGGTTTTATCGGATCATACCCCGCATTAGTTGATTCAGAAGGATCAATTGCTATTAACGCGAGAAAATTTTATGAAATAGTAAAAGATTTTCCCAGTAATGAAATATTAATAAATGAGGTTGAAAATTATTGGATAAAAATTAGTAATAAAAACATCAATTATCAAATTGTTGGTATGAATCCTGATGATTTTCCTGAGGTTCCGGTATTAGATGATATAGATTTTTTTGAAATAAAATCATCAATACTAAAAAAGATGATAGAAAAAACAGCTATAATAACAGGAGCCGCTGATGATAAACGAGCACATATAAACGGAATATATTTTGAAAGAATAAAAGATGATGATCAACAAAAAATAAGGATGGTTTCGACAGACGGAAGCAGGTTAATGGTTGTTGATCATATATATGATCAAAATTTTAATTTACCAATAGCGCCAGGGATAATTATCCCTAAAAAAGGTTTAAACGAAGTAAGTAAGTTTCTAAGTAATGAGGGTAGTGTACAGATAGGCAATAAAGATAATAATTTTATTATAAAAAAAGATTCCGAAACAATTATTATAAGGCTTTTGGAAGGTAATTTTCCGCAATATGGTGATATTATAAAAAAAGATGGTGGCCACGATATAGTTTTAGAAAAAAATCTATTTTTTATGATGTTAAAAAGAATGTCTATATTATCTTCTGAGAATTATAAGGGAGCTATATTTAATTTTAAAGAAAACAAACTTGTAATTTCAGCCACAAATCCGGATATAGGTGAATCAAAAGAGGATTTAGAAATTGGTTTTATTGAAAAACCAATTGAGATTTCTTTTAATCCAAAATACTTTATTGAAACATTAAACGTTATAGATGATGAAAAAATCATTTTATATATAATAAATGGAGAAAAACCATGTTTTATCGAAGGTGAAAAAGATAAAACATTTTTAAGTGTAATTATGCCAATGAGAATATAATGAAAAAAATTTATGATGAAAATAGTATAGATGTACTTGAAGGTTTGGAACCTGTCAGATTGAGGCCTTCGATGTATATAGGAAATGTAGATGTAGAAGGCCTTCATCATCTTGTATATGAGGTTGTGGATAATAGTATTGATGAAGCAATGGCAGGATATTGCGATTTAATAAAGGTCGTTATCCACACAGACAATAGTGTCAGCGTTGAAGATAATGGCAGGGGTATTCCTGTTGGTATTCATAAGACCGAAGGTGTGCCGGCGGTTGAAGTTGTGTTAACAAAACTTCACGCAGGAGGAAAATTCGACAACGACTCTTACAAAGTGTCCGGCGGACTTCATGGTGTTGGGGTGTCGGTTGTAAATGCTCTTTCAGAAAATTTTGAAATAGAAATTTATATAGACAAGAAAATTTATCACCAAACCTATAAAAAAGGGATAAAAAATAGTGAGTTAGAAATAACTGGAAAAACAGATAAAAGAGGTACCAAAATTCGTTTTTTCCCTGATCCGGATATTTTTAATTCAGTTGATTTCAATTGTTCAATACTTACCAGAAGATTGAAAGAACTCGCTTATTTAAATAAAGGCATAAAAATAACAATTGAAGATGAACGATCAGACAAAAAAGAAGAGTTTTATTATGAAGGCGGAATCGTTTCGTTTGTTGAGTATATGAATAAAAGAAACACACCGCTTCATAAACCTGTTTATATTGAAGGTATAAAAAATGATGTTCATATAGAAGTTGCGTTGCAATATAACGATTCGTTTAAAGAAAAAATATTTTCTTTTGCAAACAATATTAATACAGCTGAAGGTGGTTTTCATCTTATAGGTTTTAAGGGCGCTTTAACGCGCACAATAAACCAATACGCGTCAAACGGAAACCTTCCCAAGAACCTACAGGCAAAACTTAGCGGTGATGATGTTCGAGAGGGCCTGGCAGCCATAATAAGTATAAGGATGAAGTCGCCTCAATTTGAAGGGCAAACCAAAACAAAACTTGGCAATAGCGAGATAAAGGGTTTTGTTGAGTCGCTTGTTAATGAGAGGTTGGGTGTATTTTTAGAAGAGAATCCGTCTATAGCTAAAAAGATATTAGGCAAGGCGGTTGACGCGGCAAGGGCAAGGGATGCCGCAAAACGAGCAAGGGATCTGGCTAGAAAACAAGGTTCATTAATTGATTCAACACTTCCGGGTAAACTGGCGGAATGCCAGTATACAGAACCTGCCGAAAGAGAGCTTTTTATAGTTGAGGGGGACTCTGCCGGGGGCAGCGCAAAGCAGGGCAGGGACAGAAGGTATCAGGCTATTTTACCTTTAAAAGGAAAGATATTAAATGTTGAGAAGGCACGCTTTGATAAAGTTTTGCGTAGCGAAGAAATAAAGAATATATTTACAGTTCTTGGAACCGGAGCGGGTAAAGAGGAATATAATATTGATAAGATAAGGTATCATAAGATTATAATTATGACAGATGCCGATGTCGACGGTTCTCATATAAGAACGCTTCTTTTGACATTTTTTTATAGACAGATGTCGGATATCATTGAAAAGGGGTTTTTATATATTGCTCAACCTCCTTTATATAGGGTTGGAAAAGGGAAAAAAGCAGTATATCTAAAAAACGAGACGGAATTTAATGATCACATCATAAAAAGGGTTTGTAATAGTAAAAAAATCAGGCTTGGAAAAGATGAAAAAACATTATCAGACCACAACCTCTATATTTTTGTTGGAAATCTTTCGGAATACTTTACAGGTTTATTAAAACTTGAAACGCGTGACATACGGTCTGATATCGTTGAACTTTTGGTCAAAAAAGGGGTTGAAGACATTACCTTTCTTCAGGATAAATCTAAAATGTTACGTCTAAATAAGGCTTTTGTAAAGAAGGGGTATGAAGTAAGTGAGTTGTCGTGGAACGAGGAACGCAGCATATATGAAATGATTATTACCTGCTCTGGCAGCACAACATCAAACCAGAAAAAAGATGTTAGCAAACAGGTAAAAATCGGGAGGGGGTTAATATATTCCTCGGATTTTCAAAAAACCCTGGTTGTTGGTAAAAAGATAATGGAAAACGATAAACCACCATTTGTTATTGTTAATGGCGAAAAGAAATCGGATTCGATTGTGATAAATGATAAAAAAGAGCTTTTTTCTTTTCTGATCGAGGAAGGAAAAAAGGGAATCGGTGTTCAAAGATATAAGGGTCTTGGTGAAATGAACCCGGATCAATTGTGGGAAACAACCATGGACCCGGAAAAAAGAACTCTATTAAAGGTCAAGATAGAAGATGTATTTGAAACAGACGAAATATTTACGATACTTATGGGTGAAGAGGTTGAACCCAGAAGAGAATTTATTCAAAATAACGCCCTTGAAGTGAGTATGTTGGATATATAAATCTAAAGTGATCGATTTCAGGGTTTAACGGTTCAAGAGTTTAATTTAAGGTTTCGTGTGTTTCGTGGTGAAAAGATGGTTTAATTGTTATGAATATCCACAAAATTGAAGCAAGAGATCTACCTGATTTGTGGTTTCAGGCGGTTCACGACATATTTGATCATGGAAGAAGATTTACAATTGATCGTGGTTCATACGCGGGACAAACGCGTTTGGAGTACGATTTTTTTATTGGTCATATTAAACATCCCGGTACACAGCCCCTCTTGCCGGACATTCCTCCGGCATGCGGAATACCAAACCCTGTTGAAGAAGCATATATTTATGGAGGAGAAGGATATACAAGATCGTATCTTGAATACCTTATGACCCCGGACAAAGAGACCGGCGAATCATATACTTATGGAGAGAGACTAACAGGCGCTCCAATTTCAGGGAATAAGCTGGCCTGGTGGAAAAGCAGCGATAAAGAAATCATCGATGTTAGAGAGGTTGATGGAAAAGCTGTTTTTGAAAAAGATGGCACTCTTTATATTAATCAAATTGAATGGGTGATTCAGACATATAAACAACACGGATACCGTAACAACCAGATGGTGTTTCAGGTTGCGCACCCTTCAGATTTGACCCTGCTGGACCCTCCATGTTTGCGCTCCATTGATACACGGATACAGGATGGAGCCCTTAATTTTATGATATATTTTCGTTCATGGGATCTCTGGGGAGGGCTGCCCGCAAACCTGGCTGGCATACAGAATCTGAAAGAGTATATGGCAGGTGAAATTGGTGTTAAAGACGGAGAAATGATAGTTGAAAGCAAGGGGCTTCATCTTTACGGCTATGCCGAAGATCTTGCCAAGTTAAGATGCTTGAAAGAATAAGATCAGGGGTCGGGGTTCTGGGATCAGTTGCAGGTTGCTTTAAAAAGAAATAGAATTCGGAGTTCTTGGAAACGGAATAACATCTCTTATATTGATTACACCTGTTAAAAACATCAGCAAACGTTCAAAACCAAGACCAAATCCGCAGTGAGGCGCTGTTCCATATCTTCTGGAGTCAAGATACCACCAGTACTGTTCTTTTGATATCCCCATTTCATCCATGCGTGTCTCAAGTTTGTCCAGCCGTTCTTCACGCTGGCTCCCGCCTATTATTTCACCTATGCGCGGCACAAGAATATCCATTGCAGCTACCGTGATATTGTCATCATTTATTCTCATATAAAAAGGTTTTATGTTTTTCGGGTAATCGTAGACAATCACAGGTTTTTTAAAATAATGTTCGGTTAAATATCGTTCATGTTCAGACTGAAGGTCAAGGCCAAAGCCGACCTCGAACTCAAAATTTTGTCCGGATTTATCTAAAATCTCCACAGCTTCTTTATATGAAAGCCTTGTAAAGTCGGATGAGATCAAACCTTCCAGAGTTGTCATAAGATTTTTGTCAACATACTTTGCAAAAAGTTCCAGATCATCTCCGCATGCATCCATTATATAGCCTGTCAGATACTTCAAAAATTCTTCGCCAAGGTTCATGTTATCTGCAAGATCACTGAAAGCCATTTCTGGCTCTACCATCCAGAATTCAGCGACATGACGGCTTGTGTTGGAGTTTTCCGCCCTGAATGTGGGGCCGAAGGTGTAAACATCGCCCATGGCCAAGGCAAACATTTCTGCAGACAGTTGGCCTGAAACGGTCAGGTTTGCTTCCATGCCAAAAAAATCCAGCGAAAAATCGGCTTTTCCATCCTTTTGGGGAAGATTGTTTAGATCCAGGGCTGTTACCTTAAACAGCTCTCCTGCTCCTTCGCAGTCGGAACCGGTTAAAACAGGTGAATGGATATATTGGAACCCTTTTTCTCTAAAGAATTTATGTATGGCCAGGGAAAGTTCGGACCTTATTCGAAAAAGAGCCCCGTATTTGTTGGTTCTGGGTCTCAAATGGGCAATGGTTCTCAAAAACTCGTCGCTGTGACGTTTTTTTTGCAAAGGGAATGTGTCAGGTGCAATGCTCAGTATTTCCACTTTTTCTGCTTTTAATTCCCATTGCTGCCCTTTTCCTGGCGATTCCATTAGCGAACCTGTAACAGCCACAGCCGACCCCGTTGTAATTTTTTTTATTTCTTCATAATTAGCAAGGGAGCTGTCAGCAATTACCTGCATATTTTTAAGACACGATCCATCATTAATTTCTAAAAATGAAAAACCTCTTGAATCGCGCTTGGTTCTGACCCATCCCTTTATAACCACATTGTCTTTTGGTCTGTCTGATTTTAAAAGGTGTAATATTCTAATGCGTTTCATTCTGCCTCATAATGCTTTTTACAATTTTACGGTTATATAATAACTCTGATCGCCGCGTTGCAATAAAATGACAACCGATTTTTTATGGCGGTATTTTACAACCGATTTTTCAAAATCCTTTACGCTGCTTACAGTCATTTCATCAATTTGCCGTATTATATCACCTGGTTTTACCCCTATACGTGCCAGATAGGATTGACGATTGACTTCTGAAATCACTACACCTGTTTTGGCAGAGGTTTTATATTGAAAACGTTTTGTTAGAGACAGTTTTTCAACTTTTACCCCAAGAAGCTTGAAGGCAAGTTCCATGGCCAGCCTTTCAGGGAACACAGCGGCTTTTGTTGAAACACTAATTACTTTGTTGTTTCGCCAGAGCTTTATTTTGAGGATAGCCCCTTTGGCATAATTTTTCATGGCTGTATGGTAATGCTCAATCGAAGGGGTGCCCCTGGAGCCGACGGACAGGATAATATCACCGTCCCGGATGCCTGCTTTAAAGCCAGGGCCTTCTCTTGAAACCTCTTTGACAATCACACCCTTGTGTTCAGGAGCTTTCAGGTATTGGGCAAGCCTTTTATCAAGATTCTGCACAGTTATGCCAAGCCATATTTGAACAACCTCTCCGTATTGAATAAGGTCTGATACAATCCTTTTTGCTTTGTTGATGGGTATGGCAAAGCCTATTCCCTGGGCTTTTGCATAAATTGCGGTATTAATGCCGATAAGTTCGCCGTTTATGTTCAGAAGCGCTCCTCCGCTGTTGCCGGGATTAATGGAGGCGTCCAGCTGTATAAAATCATGATAAACAGCGCTGTCTGTTCTGATGCTTCGGTTCACCGCGCTTATAACTCCTGTTGTTACTGTATTGGAAAACCCGAAAGGGTTGCCTATGGCTATAATTGTTTCCCCTATCATAAGATTATCGGAGTTGCCCATCTCAACAGCTGGAAGAGGATCTTTTGATGATATTCGCAGCACAGCCAGATCGGAATCAGGATCAGCGCCTATAATCAACGCGTCAAATTTACGTTCATCATTTAGAATAATTGTTATGGCTGTGCTTTTTGTAAGCACGTGCGCATTGGTAAGAATAAGGCCTCGTTTTCCGTCGATAATAACGCCCGAGCCAAGGCTTGTTCTTTTATGTTTCTGCTCAAAACCGGGGTCAAAAAAGTCCCTGAAAAAAGAATCAAACAAGGGATCCATTTTGAATCCGGAGAAAGGATTAGCGCGTCTGCGAACCTCATATTCCGAATTTATATTCACAACCGCGGGACTGACCTTGCGCACAGCCTTGACAACCGGGTTTTCCCGTTCATATTCCGCGGCAAGGCATGGAAGGGGAAGCATAAATATCGCAAAAAGGGCTATAATTAAATGGATAAATGTTTTATATGTCTGCATCGTGATGTTTTTTTAAAACGGTTTGTATTTATTAGTAAAATGATTATTATGATATAAGTTTGATGAATTCGTAAAAAGTCGAATTCATCAAGCGTTTGATATAACTATTAAATGTTTTATCTTAACACGTAACACTTAATATAATACCATGAGCATTAAAAACTTTCAAGATATCCTGCCCTTAATAGAACAACCAAGTCGATATCTTGGTACGGAAACAAACTCCATAAAAAAAAATCCGGACAAGGTCAAGCTAAAGATCGCCCTGGCGTTTCCAGACATGTATGAGATCGGCACCTCTCATTTCGGTATCCAGATACTTTATCATATCCTCAACAAACACAAAGAGATAGCCGCGGAACGGGTTTACGCGCCGGGTGTTGATATGGAGTCATATCTAAGATCTTCGCAGATGCCTCTTGTGTCTATGGAATCACATAGTCCGCTTAAAAGTTTTGATATTATCGGCTTCAGCCTGCTTTATGAGCTGAACTATACAAATGTTCTTACAATTCTCGATCTTGCAAACATTCCGTTTTATTCGAGCCAAAGGGATAATTCATACCCGCTGATTATTGCCGGCGGTCCCTGTACAAGCAATCCGGAACCGGTTGCTGATTTTTTTGATGCTATAGTTGTTGGAGACGGCGAAGAAGTAATAATGGATATGGCGCATGTGTGGCTTTCCTGGAGGGATAATGGGTATCCTGACAAAGAAACCCTGTTAAGAGAGCTATATAAAATTACCGGTGTATATATACCGGCATTTTCAGATTGCAAAAAAGTTACAAGAACGATTATAGGTGATCTCAACCAGGTGCCTTTTCCGGATTCTCCGATAATTCCTTACGCAAGACCTATACATGACCGTCTCAGGCTTGAAGTGTCCAGAGGATGCACAAGAGGATGCCGGTTCTGTCAGGCAGGAATGATTTATCGTCCTGTGCGTGAACGATCGGCAGAGACCGTGCTCGCGCTGGCAGAAAAAGCTCTTGCAGCAACCGGTTATGATGAGCTTTCTTTGTTGTCACTCAGCACCGGCGACTATACATCCATAGCCCCGCTTATGGAAAGCCTGATGGACAGGTGTGATTCAAGGCATATAGCTGTTTCTCTGCCTTCCTTGCGAGCCGGCACATTAACGCCGCAACTGATGAAGCTTATTAAAAGGGTTAGAAAAACAGGTTTTACTATTGCGCCAGAGGCCGGCAGTCAGAGGCTCAGGGATGTTATCAACAAAAACATTTCAGAAAAGGAGATATTCGAAACCGTTTATAATGCATTCAGCCTGGGCTGGCAGGTCATAAAACTGTATTTTATGATAGGACTTCCCACGGAAACGGATGATGATTTGCAATCTATCGTGACGCTTGTAAAGGAACTTCGTAAAACAAAAGGACCAAAAGGCCGCAAGGGGAAGATAAATGTCAGCGTGACAACATTTATTCCAAAGTCGCATACTCCTTTTCAATGGTCGCCCCAGCTTACCCTGGAAGAATCAAAAGAGAAGCTGGGCTGGCTGAAAAAAGAGCTTAGGATGCCCGGAATTCATTTTAAATGGCAGAATCCTGAAGTAAGCATTGTTGAGGGGGTTTTTGCCAGGGGAGACAGGCGGCTCAGCCGATTGTTGGTAGATGCGTATAAAAGAGGGTGTAAATTTGACGGCTGGAGTGACATGTTTCAGTATAGATTGTGGGAAGAATCGTTTTCCAAAGAAGGTGTGGATATAAATTTATACGCAAAAGGCCCAGGGGATATTATGGACCCTCTGCCATGGGATCATATTGACACAGGTGTTACAAAAGAGTTTTTGGCGGCTGAATGGGATAGAGCATTAAATGGTGACAGTACGCCTGACTGTCGCCGGGGTGATTGTAATGGTTGCGGTGTATGCGATTTTGAAAAAATTGAGCCAAAGATTTATGAAGCTTGTGAAAATAAACACAGGACTGATTCTGTGACGGCGCAGCCTCAGGAAGATGCTGCTGTTTCAAACAGAAAAGAAAATAATTACAAAAAGGTTAAGGTTACTTATTCAAAGCAGGGCCAGGCTAAATATTTTGGGCATCTTGAACTGGCTAATATGTTTTTACGAGCCTTAAGGCGATCTGGAATACCGGTTAAATATTCAGAAGGTTTTCATCCCAAGCCGAGAATATCTTTTGATGATCCGCTTCCCATAGGCTTGGAGAGTTTGAATGAATTTTTATATTTAACCGTACCCGGCAATATAAAACCGGAGACAATAACCAGTCTTTTAAACAACCAGCTTCCGGAAGGTTTTTCAGTTTATAATTGTCAGCTCCACACTTCATGTGCAAAAAACAAATTAAATTCAGTTGCATACGTGGTTACAATAAAAGATAGTTTTTTTGATGAAAGAGCATTTAAAGCTTTTAACGATAGCTCTGAATTTATTTATACCCGTTCAAACCACAAAGGAAGAATAAAGAAGATAGATTTGAAAGAATTGGTTTTGAAGCTTGATATTATCATGCCCTGTAAGTTACAGATGACGATAAAGTCTGAACAGGGAAAGACGGTCAGGCCTTTTGATGTTATTAAAGGGATTTTCAGGCTTCCTGAAGAGGAATTAAAACAGGCTAAAATTGTAAAGCAGATAATCCGTTCTTGACTTTATGAAAACACGTGTTAAATATAATGGTTTAAATTGTTATTAATAACATTAATATGTTAACAAAAATGTTTTCCGCTAAAGAGAAACTCAAGTTCAAGCAAGCTTGTATGTTGCACGCAAAAGTTTCTTTTAAATAACTGACGGCAAGAGGATTTGTATTATGAAAAGAACATATCAGCCAAGTAGAATTAAGCGAGCCAGAACACACGGTTTTTTGAAAAGGATGTCAACAAAGCAGGGAAGAAAAATAATTAACAGGCGAAGAGCTAAAGGTAGAACCAGTTTAACTGTTTAATTGTCATTATTTAATGCTTTCATCTGATGAACAGATGGAGCTGTTTTTATGAATTGTTGAGGCTAAATACCTTGTGCGTTTCTTTTTTCCCAAGACAGACAGGCTGTTAAAACGCTGGGAGTTTTATAACTTGTCAATAATCGGGAACAAAGTGCAAAACAGACATTTTATTGCAATATTTGCTCCCGGTCATTTTAAAAGAAAGCGTATTGGCATTACAGTGACGAAAAAAGTTGGACACGCTGTAACTCGCAACAGGATTAAACGTTTGTTGCGTGAATATTTTCGGCTAAACAGGCATATTATCAGGGGTGATTGGGATATAAATATAATTGCCAAGCAACAAGTTGTTGCATTATCGTCGCAGCAGGTATTTTTATCTCTGCGCAATATTTTTGACAAAATATCCAGGAGTATTAATCATTAAAAAAATATTTGTAATTCCTGCTTTATTTCTTATCAGGGCATATCAATATATACTATCTCCTGTTTTAGGCCCTTCATGTCGGTTTTATCCAACCTGTTCTGAGTATGCATATCAGGCTGTTTTACGTTACGGCCTGTTTACGGGATTTTTTCTTGCCTTAAAGAGAATTTTGCGGTGTCATCCGTTTAATTCTGGAGGTATTGATCCTGTTCCATAAGCCATACAAACAACTTGTTAGCATTGTCCTGTATAACCCCTCAAAGTTTTCACATGTGCAAACATTTAAAACCAGACTGCAAAAATCTGAACATACAATCATAGTGAGATATTAATCTGTCAAAAAAATATGTTTTAGGAGTAGATTATGGACACCCCTCGATTTTTAATAGCTATAGCTCTATCTTTTCTTGTGTTTCTTTTATGGCAGATGTTTGGGATTGATAAAGAACAGGTTCAGCACATACAGCAGGAGCAGCAAAACCAACAAGCATTAGAACAGCCGGCAAAACCGACAATTGAAGAAAACGCTTTTATTAAAGAGATTACGCACGACAAAAGTCTAACGCGGCAGGAAAAAGCAGCCAGAACAATTACTGTAAACACTCCGTTATATTCGGTGCAAATTTCAGAAAAAGGAGCGGTGTTTAAAAGTTTTATTCTAAAAAACTATAAAGAGAGCGGGAATCCTGATTCACCCTTACTTGAAATGATTTCTCCGGAAATCGGTGAGACCGGAGCTGTGGGGTTTGGATTGGACAAAAACAGCATCCCAGGTTTGGAGAAAGCTGTATTTTCAGCAAAATTTGTTTCCGATTTCATCAACATAAACGATACGGAGAAAGAGATTACATTTTCCTGGGTGTCGCCTCAGGGGATAACTGTTGAAAAAAAGTTCACATTTTTGCCGGAAACCTATTTAATAGGGCTAAACGTTGTAATAAAAAACGGATCTGATCGGACCATTCAGGACAGACCCGTATTATCGTTAATGAAACCGCCACCTGGAGATGCGAGCATGTATGGTTTTGAAGGGCCGAGCGCGTTAATTAATAAAAAACTCGAACAGATAAAATTAAAGAAAATAAAGGATAAAAATATATTTACAGGGGAATTGCGATGGATAGCTGTGCAGGACCGTTATTTTATGTCCAGCATTATACCTGTCAGCGCTGTTGATGCGAGCATGCGTCTTTTCCTGGACAAAAACAATGTGTTGGAGGCTCAGTATTTGGGACCGGCAAGCTTAATCCATTCAGCAGGCCAGCATGTTTTTGAATATAAGCTGTTTTTTGGTCCCAAGAGCACGAAGATCCTTAAAGCTCTGGATTATGATCTTAGTAAAGCAATTAATTTCGGTATGTTTAATTTTCTTGCCAAACCATGTCTATGGTTTATGAATATAATTTATGACATTATTCCCAATTACGGTGTAGCCATCATTCTTTTAACTGTATTTACCAAGGTAATTCTCTGGCCGTTAGGGAACAAGAGCTATAAATCCATGGCTCAAATGAAAAAGATCCAGCCCCTGATGATGAAACTCAGGGAAAAGTATAAAAACGATAAGAAAACGATGAATATGGAGATTATGGCGTTATATAAAACCTACAAGGTGAACCCTGTGGGTGGATGCCTTCCCATGCTTATCCAGATGCCCGTATTCTTTGCTCTGTATCGTATGTTGTATGAGGCAATAGAATTGAGGCATGCTCCCTTTTTTGGCTGGATTACAGATCTGTCCGCTCCAGACCGCCTTTTTCATTTTGGTTTTTCCATTCCATTTATGCAGGAGCCGTACGGCATTCCTGTGTTAACAATTATAATGGGCGGCACTATGTTTTTACAGCAGAAATTAACGCCTCCCATGGGTGATCCGGCACAGGCAAAGATGATGATGTTTATGCCTCTTATTTTCACGGTAATTTTTATTAATTTTTCTTCAGGGCTGGTTTTATACTGGCTTATAAACAATATGTTGTCTATTGCGCAGCAGTATTATATAACAAAACAATTTGCGAAATAACGGAGGTTTTGCATGTCTCCTGGTTTGGAATTTGAGGGAAAAAATGTTGAACAAGCGCTGCAAAAAGCTTGTAAAGAACTAAGCGTATCGAAAGATAAGCTTAAGCATGATGTAATTTCATATGGTTCTACCGGTATTTTTGGTCTTGTTGGGTCAAAAAAAGCAAAAATTCGAGTAGTTGTACCTGAGAAGGCAACAGGGGTTGTTTCTCCATCAAAGGCTGAGACACCGCCACCCCAGTCTCTGCCTCAACAAGAGCCTCAGGCGGAACCTCTGGCAGAGTCTCAGATAGTTCCGGCCGACTTAGATGCAGACAAAGCTTATGATGAGGCCATCGATCTTGGAAGAAATATTTTGCAGCAGATTATCGATTTTATAACCACAGATGCTTCAATATCGATTAAAAAGAATTCCGGTAATGTGTTTTTTGATATTACGGGCGGCACATCTGCGCTTCTTATTGGTAAGCACGGGCAAACCCTTGAAGCAATGCAACATCTTACAGAAAAAGCAATAAACAACAATATCGAACAAAGAATCCGCGTTCAAGTAGATGTTGAAGGTTATCTGGAGGCAAGACGCGCCAACCTGAAAAAAATGGTTAGGCGACTTTCGGAAAAGGTAAAAGACACAAAAAAACCTGTGAATATAGGTCAAATGAATGCTCATGACAGAAGAATCGTCCATCTTGCTTTAAAGAATGATGCTAATGTAAGGGTAAAGAGCATCGGTGATGGTTTTATAAAGAAGATGATGATATTTCCGAAGAAAGGTTCTGAGCGGAACAGAAAAACACAATCGAGCAAATAAACAATTGATGCTTTCGTAAAAAGTCGGATTTCTACCTTTTTTCGTTTTTCCGAAAGCGGGAATCCAGCAAATTCAATCAGTTATAAAAAATGAACAGTTCAACAATTGCCGCCATTGCTACCCCGATTGGTTGCGGTGGTATCGGTATCATCAAAATTTCCGGCCCCAACGCATTATCCATTGCAGCGCACATCTTTAGAAAATCAGGCTTTAAACAAGAATGGCTGGATACCGCAAACAACTTTTCTTTTAAAACACACCGGCTGTATCATGGACACATTATTGACCCTGAAAACGGTTTGGTTCTTGACGAGGTTGTTTTAGCGGTTATGAAGGCTCCCTGTTCATATACACGTGAGGATGTTGTGGAGATACAAGCACATTCAGGTTATGCTGTGTTAAGCGCTATTCTGTTGCTGGTATTAAAGCAAGGTGTGAAACCTGCGGAGCCCGGGGAATTTACAAAAAGGGCATATATAAATGGTCGTATAGATTTGACTCAGGCTGAGGCGGTTATTGATATTATTAATGCAAGGACCGACAAAGCGCTTGAAATTGCTACATCCCAGATTAAGGGGGATATGAAGGTTAGGGTTGAGGCCATAAGGGGTGTGCTTGTAAATATCATGACCAAGGTAAGTGCGGCTATAGAATTCTCTGATGACGTTGGAAAAACAATTGATGCTGATTCAGCAATAGAGGAGTTGCAGGGAGGGGTGGTTGCTCGGTTAAAAGAGTTGATTGAACAATATGACAATGCTCATGTTTTAAGAGATGGAGTAAATCTCGTTATTGTCGGACAACCTAATGTAGGCAAATCGAGCCTTATGAATAGTTTAATTAAAAAAGATCGAGCTATTGTTACATGTGTGCCGGGCACAACAAGGGACTTAATAGAAGAAACTTTAAATATCCATGGCATTCCGGTTATAATTACCGATACCGCAGGTCTTCATAAAACCGACGATCCTGTTGAGGTGATCGGCATAAAAAAGACATATGAACATACTTCCGGTTGTGATCTGGTCTTGTTTATGGTTGATGCGAGCTGTCCGCTGACAAGCGAGGATATTGCAATCTTCGAAAAAATAAATAATAAGAAAACGATTCTTGTGATTAATAAATCAGATCTTGTAGATGAGAAGTTTGCCATGAATATTCCGAGCCATTGGGCTGATGTGCCTCAGGTAACAATATCAGCGCGTTATAATCGCGGGATTGAAACCCTTAAAGATTTAGTGGCAAAAACCGTATTGTCTGGACAAGGCATTGATATAGCTGATAAAATTATTCCAAACCTGCGGCACAAGATAGCTCTTGATAAAAGCCTCGAGTCAGTTTCTCTATCTATTGAAGGGTTTCAGGCAGAGGTTCCTTTTGAGTTGATTGCCATCGATGTTCAAGGGAGTATCGACTCGCTCGGAGAAATTACAGGTGTTGCGGCAAGGGAGGAAGTTCTTGATAAGATTTTTAGCAGTTTTTGTATTGGAAAATAATGTTTCACGTGAAACAAGCCTGTTAAAAAGCAATTACGTCTCTTTTCAAGGCGTACGCCGCAAAACACGAAATGAGGAAAGCACGAAACAAAAAAAATGTAACACCATAGCCCTTTGAAAAAATCCGACAGGATAACCCTCTATGGCGGGCAAACAAGGATAAACATGATTTTGTTTCAAGTGAAAAAATAACATTGACTGGATTGGTTTTGATGTTTTAATGCCTGAGCATCTTGTTAATCCTGTCAAAAAGTCTTTTTAAAAAACCTAAACTGATACAGGCTGTTTTGTTAGGAGTATAATTATGGATATAGATTTTACACCTTTTTTCAGAAAATATGAAGAGATTGTGGCTATGGCGGATACTGTTTTTGAGCGTGTAAAAAAAGAGCATCCGGAATGTGTAACATGCAAACAGGAGTGTTCCGACTGTTGTAATGCGCTTTTCGATCTTGGTTTGATTGAAGGATTATATATAAATTATCAATTCAACAAAAAATTTAAAGGAAAAGAAAAAAACAGGCTTGTTGATAAATTAAACAGGGCTGATCGTGAGGTACACAGGATAAAGAAAAAGGCATACAAAGACCTGGAGGCAGGAAAAAAAGAGGAAGACATATTAAAGGAGATAGCAGAGAAACGGATCAGGTGTCCGCTGCTGAACGAGCAGAACCTTTGCGATATGTATGAATATCGGCCTATAACATGCAGACTATACGGGATTCCAACCACTATTGGCGGATTAGGTCATACGTGCGGCAAATCCGGTTTTGTTGAGGGCAAGCAGTATCCTACGGTAAATCTGGATGTGCTCCAGAACAAGCTTTACAAAATATCCGCTGAGTTTGTAAAAGAAATTAAATCCGGGCATGTGAAAATGGTGGATATGCTTGTACCGTTATCTATGGCGCTTCTCACAAATTATAATGAAGAGTTTTTTGGATTAAAAACCATTGAACAAGATAGCCCCAAAGAAAAGCAGAAAGACCAAAAGGAGTAAAAAATGACAGAAATTTCTCATGAAGAGGAGGAAAAGAGAAAAAAGTATATTTTTGACAGCATGGCCCCGCGGCGTCAAAAACACATCCTGAAAAAAGGGTATGAAGCATGGGATCCTTTTATCAAGCCGCAAGATCCAATAGATATCAGAAAAGATGTCTCAAAACGTACAACACAGACGCTGGTTAGCGATTTTATGCGAATATGTGATCCAGAAACATATACCAACGAGTACGGCAGGGGTGCTTTTGAGCTTTGTCTTGGAATAATCGATAAAGATGAAAAGTATATAGGTATGTTTGAGTTTGCGTGCTGGTATAAGGAACTGTTGAAAAAGGAAGGAAAGCTTGAATGACAGGAGCGATTTAGATTTAATTAAACAGAAAGTGGCTGAAACGGTATTTGCATCAAGCAAACACCTGACTCAACTGGATATAGAAAAGGAATTAGTAAACAGTTGTTTTTATTCCAAAAGACAGATAAGACACGCTGTCAAGTCTCTAATTACAGAACAGATACTAGCATATACTTATAAGTATGGACACAATTTCCTGGAGAAATCCTTTAACAAGCCGGTACGAATATCGTCGCGGATTGTTATTAAGCCGCCCGGAATTTCATATCAGCGTAAAACCGGTGATTTGGTAATTGAGATATTACAGGGGATGTCATTTGGCAATGGCGAACATCCAACAACAAGGCTGGCAATCAGAGGTGTCGAACACGCTCTATCTATAAATAGATTTTTAAATGGCAGACAAAACAGCTTTGCGCTTGATATAGGAACAGGTTCAGGTGTTCTTGCAATTGCGGCAATTTTGCTTGGGATAAACAGGGCCATTGGAATTGATATTGATCCTGTTGCAAGATCTGAAGCTAAAAAAACTATTTTAATCAACAATCTATCCGATAGAATTAATATCCATAATTGGTCTCTCGATAATATTGACCAGCAATTTTCCCTGATAACTGCAAACTTGCGCTATCCTACACTGAAAAAATTATATTTTCTTTTAAATCATATTACAGAACATAAAGCAGCGGTTGTAATTTCAGGCTTTAGAACAGATGAAATGCCGGATATTAAAAAGCTTTATACGCAGAAATTTTTTAAGCTGGAAAGAAGTGAGGTAGAGAAAGATTGGGGTGTAATGGTTTTTCAAAAAACAGTTTAACGGAGACCTTTTCATAAACCCACAATTTTGGTTAAAATTTAGCTTAGTCTATAAAAAAATCCGGTTAAATAAAGATAAAGCCATACGATGACCTTCGGAAAATAAAAAAGTCTGTCTGAGAAGCTCTCAGGAAGTTTAGCTGAAAACAGACGGCCAGAGCGACTTGAGAAGGCATGGCTCAACGAGGACAGATGGATATTAAGACCCTAAAAGGAAAACCAACAATATGGTTTTATTCTAAAACGAGGGCTCTATGAAAAAACATCCAATTTACTTTTAGCACTGCAGCATCGATTTCCTACCCGTGAATAAATACGGGTAGGAGAACCGGTTAAGAAAAAAAGAGGGTTTGCCTATTATGGTAAGCCCTCTTTTTGTTTGGGACGATTCTTATTTGAGTTGACTATGGGGACTGCTCAAAAATTTTGTCTTGTTCTCATACTTTTTTGTTACGGACATAATTCTCGGATAGTCTCCTTATGTCAAAGGAGTGAGTAATATATGGAAAAACTATCTTTAACGCCAATTTAAAAAGGGGTTACGAATCATCCGTAACCCCTTGTTCTTCTCGTGGTAGCGGGGGCTGGATTTGAACCAACGACCTTCGGGTTATGAGCCCGACGAGCTACCAGACTGCTCCACCCCGCATCAAAAAGAATTATGTTAAACAAAAAGACAGTCTAAGTCAAGCTATTTTTTTGTTTAATATAGATCGTATTAAATTTTCAATCAACTCTTTGTTCTTTTTTAACAAATTATTATCTTTATATTTAATAAGGATTTTTTTTGTCCTGGAATTTTGTCCAGATATTATATTAATTGATGATTTGGGTGTTTTAAGTAGTTTTGCCAGAAAGTTAATACACATACTATTGGCAGCTCCATCAACAGGAGCAGCTTTAATTTTGATTTTAATTGCATCATTATAAAGACCAACTATCATATTTGAAGAGGATCTTGGTTGAACAAATATCTTAAATGTCAAACCATCGCTGTTTTCTTTTATTACAAACATTATTTATTCTAACATAGAAAACTTGGTCTTCTGGATCAGGTCAGAGATATTAGACCTTGCCTGTAAATATGGCCAGGGGGACTGGAATAATGGAACATTGGAATAACGAATCAAGAAAGCTTTTACTTTTGATCTCACTATTCCACCATTCCAATTGAACTAAACCACACTTCTTTGGGTCAGATTTCTTTACATCTGATTTACTGTTTTTAGCTATGTCTGATATTATCTATAATAATACTTGATGAGATCTTTTCCGTAATGGGGACGATGACGGTTTTACCACCAAATTGTTCAATAGTTTCGTGTCCAACAACTCCTTTTGACGAATAGTTACTGCCTTTTGTAAGCACATCCGGACGTATAATATTAATTAATTCATTTAATTTATCTGAAGAAAAGACTACAACATAATCAACACTGTCAAGAGCGCTTAATATTTTAACCCGCTCATTAGCGCTTAATACAGGCCTTCCCTTGCCTTTAAGTTTTTTTACGGAATCATCATCATCAATAGCCACTATTAAAATATCGCCAAACTGCTTTGATGCTGAAAAAAGCATAATATGGCCTGTGTGTAAAATATCAAAACATCCATTTGTTAAAACAATTCTTTTTCCGTTTTTTCTTAACTCCTGGATAAGTACCGGAAGTTCAGACAGGTTTTTATGTTTAAATATTATATCATCAGGATATGGTTTTAGTGCAAAAGAAAGCTCTTTTTGTGAGACTGTGGCGGTTCCAAGTTTGCCGACAACTATACCAGCAGCAGCATTTGCTATAACAGCGCTATCTGCAAAAGAAGCTCCGGACGCTATTGCCAACCCAAAGACAGCGGCAACCGTATCACCAGCGCCGGACACATCAAAAACTTGTCTTGCCTTGGAGTTGATTATATATGGTTCTTTGTTGCGTTCAAACAGAACCATTCCTTCTTTGCCGCATGTTATTAACAGGTTGTCAATATCAACTGTATTCAGGATTTTGGTTCCGGCTTTTAAGAGGGATGATCTATCAATAATATCAACACCCGAGACCAGCGAAGCCTCTTTTTTGTTTGGTGTAAGTAAAGATATGCCGGAATATTTTGAGAAACTTAAACCTTTTGGATCAGCAATTGTAATTTTGTTGTGTTTTTTCGCAGAGCTTATTATTTTTTTGATAAATTTTTCGGTAAGCAAGCCTTTGCTATAATCAGAGATTAGCACAGCTTCAACAAGGGGCATTTTAGCATCAATATATTTAACCAGAAGCTCCATAGTGGCATCGGATATATCCTGTTTTGTTTCTCTATCGATTCTCAATACCTGCTGGTTATTAGCAATGACCCTTGTCTTTCTCGTGGTTGGCCTGCCGGGGATCTGTATAATACCTTCCGTATCCACCCCAAGCGCCTTAAATTTTTTAAGCAAAACATTTCCGCACCTGTCTGTACCTATTATGCCTGCTACAGAAACGTTTGCGCCAAGAGAGACAATGTTGTTAGCTACATTACCAGCCCCGCCAAGTGTAAACACTTCATCTTCTACGGAAACAATCTGGACAGGAGCTTCGGGAGATATTCTGTCAACCTTTCCCCAGAGATATTCATCCACCATTATGTCGCCAACGACCAAGAGTCTGGATTGATTAAATTTTGAAATATCAATATTCATATTTGATTTATTAGCTATAGACACACACGAACCGAGACCGTTGCAAAACCCCTTCTTTTGCCCAAATAGCACTATTTTTACTTTATGCCGGCGTCAGCCTTAAATGTAATTTTGAGTGTTTTAATTTATAATGCAACATTTAAAAATAATAATTTTCAACGTATTCTTCAGATTAATTAAAAAATTTGCTTTCCTTGAACTTGAACCCCGGTTCAATAGTTTTCAAATTTAACATGGCAGGCAAAGTTTGAGCATTTTTCAAAGGTCTCGGACAGGCTTCTATCTGATGCCCTCATCGGCTATCTTGAGAAACAGGCGCCACATAATCTTTCAAAAGATCTGTCAGAAAGTCGGGTGGGCGCACTACACGGCCACCACTATTAACAAAGGCGTGTTTTGTATGTCCTGTTACAAGAATCTTTTTACCGTTTTCATTAGATATACTATAATTAAACTTCATACCGCCTTTAACGCTGTTATCAATAGAGGTTTCGATAATCAAAACATCATCATATTGTGCAGGAAGCAAAAACTTACAATAGGCCTCGGATACAGGAAGGAAAATGCCTTTTTCTTCTATCTCTTTATAGGTAAAACCAATATGTCTGAACAGTTCCGAGCGACCCATTTCAAACCAGCGCAAGTAGTTTGCATGATAGGCAATCCCCATTTTATCCGTATCGCCGTAAATAACCCTGTATTTTGTTTTATGTGTAATCATGGGTTAAAAAACAATCACGTTTCTTTTCAAGGCGTACGCCGCAAAGCACAAAAAGATAAAAACACGAAACAGAAAAAAGTCAAAAAAACGCACATTCTTGTCATTCCTATTCCGCATCAAGTTTCGTATTTTCGTGATAAATATATCCTGTTTGGTTCCGGTTTGTCCGGGTTATGTTGTTTTCAGTGTTTTTCGGATAATTTTTTTAAGCTCATCATAGTTATATGAAACCGGAAGCTCTTTAAACTCATTTTTAATATTATCCGGAGGACTAAAAAGAATCCCTGTATCAGCCTCCTTTAACATTGCAATATCGTTATAAGAGTCGCCAACAGCTATAATTTGATAGTTTAGGTTTTTTAACGAAAGCACAGCCTTTTGTTTACCATCCTTTTGGCGTATATTATAATTTATAATTGAACCGTTTTTATCTAAAGACAGTGAATTGCAAAAAAGTGTGGGCCAGCCAAGCTTTTTCATCAAAGAGCCTGCAAACTGGATAAATGTATCTGAAACAATTATTACCTGTGTGCGGGATCTTAACCAGTCAAGAAACTCAACAGCTCCTTCAAACGGGTCCAAACTCTCTATAACCTCTTGAATATCCTGCACTTTAAGGTCATGTTTGTCCAGGATGGCGAGACGCTTTTTCATTAATATATCATAGTCGGATATATCTCTGGTTGTTAAGCGGAGCTCTTTAATACCTGTTTTTTCAGCTACACCTATCCATATTTCAGGAACAAAAACACCCTCAAGATCTGAACAAACGATATGCATAATTTCTCTTAATTTTCTCCATTTTCGTCTTCGACTCGTATAAGAACAGGGCTGTCGCTTATAATATCCAGTGATGATATCTGGGAAAGAGCTTTTTTTACATCTGCTTCTTTGGCAAGGTGTGTAAGAATAACGATTGGGACAGAACCTTTTGTTTTACGTCCTTTTTGATGAACAGACTTGATGCTTATACTGTTATTGCCTAAGATACCGGCTAATTTTGAAAGAACGCCGGGGTGATCCAGCGCCAAAAACCTGAAATAATAATTGGTAAATATATCTTCAACCGGCATAACAGGAATTTTTTTTATATTATCAAACTGGTATGATAACAAAGGAAGTCTTCCTTTTGAGCCGCACAGAATATTACGAACAAGATCAACCGTATCGCCAACCACGGCGCTGGCGGTTGGCATCATGCCGGCTCCGTGTCCATACAGCATCATATCACCCACTGCATCACCGGAAATTGTAATAGCATTCATGGTACCGTTGACATTGGAAAGCGGGTTGTCAAAAGGTATCATTGCAGGGTGTACCCTTGCCTCCACCTTGTTTCCCTTGTTTTTACTGATAGCCAGCAGCTTTATTCTGTATCCGAATTGCCTGGCAAATTCGATATCTATGGGTGTAATGTTTGATATTCCCTCAATATAGATATCATGAAAGTTAATTTTCATACCATAGGCAAGCGATGTTAATATAGCTAATTTATGGGCTGTATCTATTCCTTCCACATCCAGAGTCGGATCTGCTTCCGCAAACCCATTAGACTGTGCTTCGGAAAGAGCTGATTCAAAGGCGCTTCCATTAAATGTAATTTCGGATAAAATATAGTTACATGTGCCGTTTAAAATGCCGGTCATTGACTTTATAGTGTTTCCGACAAGGGATTCACGCAATGATTTGATAATGGGCATACAGCCGCCGACGCTTGCTTCAAAAGCAAGATCAACCCCTTTTTGGGCTGCGGCCCGAAAGAGGGTATTGCCATGGACAGCCAGAAGAGCTTTGTTTGCGGTAACAACCTGCTTATCGTTCTTAATTGCTTTTAAAATCAAGTCCTTTGCAATACCGTCTCCACCTATCATTTCGACAACAATATCGATTTCCGTATCGTCAACAACGCTGTAAGCATCGGTTGTCATGACCCCGTCATCAAAACGGACACCTCTATCCCGTTTGATATCTATATCGGCAACGCGTTTTAAAATCAGGCAGGCCCCCACTCTGGAGCTGATTAATTCTTTGTTTTCAATAAGAATTTTTGCGACACCAGTGCCCACGGTACCGCAACCTAATAAACCAATATTAATCTTTTTCATACAAACAGATCCTCTTACAGGATTTTTTTGAGTCCCCTGATACCCTGGTTGATTCGCATTTTGTTTTCAATAAGAGCGAATCGCACATAGTCATCGCCATATTCTCCAAACCCCAAACCCGGAGAAACAGCTACCCGAGCCTCTTTAATCAGAAATTTGGAGAATTCCACAGATCCCATTTTTAAATATTGATCAGGAATTTTTCCCCATACAAACATGGTTCCTTTTGGGCTCTTTATATTCCAGCCAACGCGATTTAGACCTGATATCAGCGCATCTCTTCTTTCCCTGTATGTATCACATGTTTGTTTTACACAATCCTGTGGACCGTTTAACGCTATGATGGATGCAATCTGAATCGGCTGGAATATACCGTAATCAAGATAACTTTTTATCCTGCGCAGGGCGCCGACAATTTCTTTGTTGCCAACACAAAAACCAACTCTCCAGCCCGGCATGTTGTAGCTCTTTGAAAGAGAAATAAATTCTACCCCGACATCTTTAGCGCCTTTTGCCTGTAAAAAACTGGGCGCTTTATAACCGTCAAAGACAAGATCAGCATAAGCAAGATCATGGATTATCATTATGTTATGTTCCTTTGCATAAGCCACGATCTTTTCAAAAAACTCAAGGTTTACAACCTCTGTGGTAGGATTGTGCGGATAGCTGATAATTAAAAGCTTTGGCTTTGGCCATGTTTGTTTTGTTGCGCTGATCAGGTCTTCAAAAAAATCGGAATCCGGTCCCACACGTATTCCTCTTACGTCACCGCCTGCAATAATTGCTGAGTATGGATGGATCGGGTAAGTTGGGTTCTGGGTAAACACCACATCGCCGGGTCGGATTGTAACCAGCACGAGATGAGATATTCCCTCTTTGGCGCCTATTGTAGCTATTGCCTCGCTGTTATGGTCTATATCCACATCAAACCGGCGTTTATACCAGTCCGAAATAGCCATTCTAAGTTTGGTTATTCCCATGGATGCCGAATATCGATGGTTTTGTGGTTTTTGTGCGGCTTCGATTAGCTTGTCAACGATATGTTGCGGCGTGGCAAGATCCGGATTGCCCATTCCAAGGTCAATAATATCCTTTCCGGCATGCCTTGCATCCATTTTTATTTTGTTAACGGTTGTAAACACATATGGCGGCAAACGGTCGAGCCTGGCGAATTTTTCCATAATAACATCTCCATTTTTTACGAACCGTGTTAAGTGTTAAGGGTATGATTAAACAAGCAATTGCTTTAACCTAACACCTGATGAATTCACTTTTTTACGAATGCATTATTGATGAACTCGTAAAAAGTCAAAAATTGCTATTGGCGAAATGTGTCAAGTGTTATGTGCTAAGCATTAAATGTTTCATCTTAACACCTAACACTTGATGAATTCGACTTTTTACGAATTCATCATCGTTAATTACTATACATAGAATTTTATGTCAAAAAATTTGTTTTGACTTTTAAGCAGGATCGATTTAATTTTTAGATAGTTGCTGATGAGTTACGGCAGAATATCTTACTTAGGAGGAGTCTTTTGGAAAAACCGCTTACTTATGCTGACGCAGGCGTAAACATAGATAATGCAAACAAATTAGTAGGAATCATAAAAAAGCTGGCAAAACAAACCCATAGATCCGGCGTGATGGGTGAGATAGGAGGTTTTGGGGGGCTTTTTTCACTTAATCTTACACAGATAGAGACACCTGTTCTTGTAAGTTCAACAGACGGAGTTGGAACCAAGCTAAAGATAGCGTTTATGATGGACAAACATGACACGGTAGGTATCGATCTTGTTGCCATGTGTGTTAATGATATTGTTGTTCAGGGAGCTAAACCGCTTTTCTTTCTCGATTATCTGTCAATGGGACAATTAAATACAGATATGGTTGCAGATATCATAAAAGGGGTGGCCCAAGGATGCAGGCAGGCCACGTGTGCTCTTATAGGTGGAGAAACCGCTGAAATGCCCGGGTTTTATAAAAAGAAAGAATATGATATGGCTGGATTTGCTGTAGGAATAGTCGACAACAGCAAAATTATCGATGGCTCGGAAATTCATGTTGGCAATAAACTTATTGGAATTGCATCGAACGGGCTCCACAGCAATGGATATTCTTTGGTAAGAAAGGTTTGTTTTGATGTTTTAAAACTAAAAATTGATGCCCATGTGCCTGAACTGGGGCACACAATAGGTGAAGAGCTTCTTGCGCCCACCAAAATATATTCGGAAACTGTTTACCGGTTGAGGAAGGAGTTTTCAATCCTAGGGCTCGCCCATATTACAGGCGGAGGTATTGAGGAAAATATTCTTCGTATAATACCTAAAGGATGCAGTGTAACAATGTATAAAGAAAGCTGGGATGTACCTCCGATTTTTCCTTTTTTGCAGCAGGCAGGAAAGATATCAGACAGGGAAATGATGCGAACATTTAATAATGGCATTGGATTCATAGCTGTTGTACCCGCAAGCGCAACTCAGGAAATTGTTGAACGGCTTGGTTCGATGAATGAAAAAGGCTTTGTAATAGGTGAAATTGTTGAGAGGAAAGCTTCAAAGCAGCAGATAAAATGGATTGAAAAACAATAATGATTCGTAAAATGCTAAAATATGTTTTGCGATTAATGGCCTGGATAGCAAAGGGTCAAAAAAACAACACGTTTTGTAGAGGTTGAACAGGCAGGACAAACAGCACCAGGAGGGTGTTGCCAACAATTCGAAAAGACCCAAATTAATGCCTCAAAACATCAAGCTGTGCAAAAAACATGATTTTGTAAATAGATACTTAGGGGTTTGTCCAAAAATTTAGTTTCGCTTTCACACTTTTTCGTTACAGACATAATTTTCGGACAAGTTCTTAGGTTTCGCACCAATTATTAAGTTTAATGTTATTGGTCGAGCAATTCCAGCTCGACCAATTCTTTTTCTTGCATTATTATTCCAAAAAGCCATGCGGAAAACAATTTATTCTAAATTTAGAGAGCAAAATTTAAGCATCATTATTTGCTCGTCGCTTTTTCTCCTTATCCTGATTACGATTAAAGCAAATGCTTTAGCTGGGACAGGTCAACGGTTATTTGGTGATGATTCAGGTGAGCCGTGGCATATTACAGCAGATGAAATATCCTTTGATAAAAAAACCAATCAATATATTGCTAACAGAAATGTAACTATAAGCAAGGAGAATAAAAAACTTACGGCCGACTTTGTCCGTTTTGATTACGAATTAATGGAAGTGCTGGCCATAGGCCATGTTGTAATGACAGCAGGGGACGATATACTCGTAGGCAGCAGGATGGAAATGGATCTTCAGGCCGAGATCGGAACAGTATATGATGGAACCATATTTCTTAAAGAGAACCATTTTTATATAAGAGGTGACAGGATACAAAAAGTCGGCAAGAATTCTTATACTGCGGATAAAGCCAGCATTACGACCTGTGATGGCGATAGCCCGGCATGGAAAATTACAGGAAGAAATTTAGACATAACAATAGAAGGGTATGGCTTTGTTAACCATGCTGCTCTCTGGGCAAAGAATGTACCTGTGCTCTACACCCCCTTTTTTGTCTTTCCCGTTAAACTAAAACGTCAAACCGGCTTGCTGTCCCCGCAAATCGGATATTCAAACCGGAAATGGGAAGAATATATCCAGCCTTTTTACTGGGCAATCAACGACAGTTCAGACGCGACTTTTTATTATCATCATATGGGGCGTCGTGGAGACAAGGTTGGTTTTGAATACCGTTATATGTTGGATAAGGAGTCAAAAGGGACCTTCATGTATGACTATTTTAATGACAGGAAGGTAGATAATGGCACAACAGAGGGTGGAGATGAATGGGGATATCTGGATGACAGCGCGACGCGTCCCAATTCTGACAGATACTGGTTCAGAATGAAAAGCGATCAGGCTATGCCTTATGGCTTTAACGCAAAGCTTGATATAGATTTTGTTAGTGATCAGGATTACCTTCATGAATTTGAAAATGGATATACAGGATTTGATGCAACGGATAAATATTTTACCAGATTATTTGGCAGGGGGCTTGACAATTATGATGACGCAACAAGGGTTAACCGCCTGAATATAAGCAAAACATGGTCCGCATGCAGTCTGAATGCCGAGACGCGGTGGTATGATAATGTTATTAATCGCCGCCAGGAGGAAACTGATTCTACCATACAGAAACTTCCTTTTGTTGAGTTTAATGCATCAAAACAGCAGATTCTTAAGACACCGTTTTATTTTGATTTTGATTCTCAATACACATATTTTTACAGGGAAGATGGCTCAAGGGCTCATCGAGCAGATGTGTACCCAAGGTTTTATCTGCCATTGAAACTTAAAAATTATTGTTTCCTTGAACCGTCTTTTGGTGTGCGGGAGACAGTCTGGCGTTTTGATAAAGAAGAATACAGGTCGTCAGACAAGGCAACGCTTTACAGGGAATTTTATGATATCAGGCTGGATCTTTCTTCGGAAATATATCAAATATATGGCGGTATTGGAGAAAATATCAACAGGATAAAGCACACGGTTACGCCGCGGGTAGTTTATAATTATATTCCGGGCAAGGATCAGAGTAAATACCCAAGCTTTGATTCTGTTGATAATATTACGAAAAAAAGCCTGGTTACATATTCTATTACAAATACATTTACGTCTCGAACAGGTCAGGAAGTAACGACAAAGGATGGTTCCGAGACACAGGAAGTGCCTCCCGGCTACTCGTATAATCAATTCTGCCGTTTCAAGCTGGAGCAGAGTTATGATATTAACGAGGCAAAAGAGGATAATCCGTCAAGCTGGGCAAACCAAAAAGAAAAGCAGCCCTTTTCTTCGGTATATGGTGAAATCGAACTAATGCCCATGCAATATTTTTCTGTTCGCGCAGATGCCACATGGTCTCAATATGAAAGCGACTTTCAATCCCGTAATATTGCTGCAACACTGTCAGATAAACGTGGAGACAGGCTGTTTGTGGAACACAGGTACACAATTAATTCAGTTGAATCCATTTATACTAATTTGAGTTGTGTAATAACAGACAATCTTAATGTATATGGCGATTACGAACGTAACCAGCTCGGCAGCCAAGATATTTCAAAGAGTTTGGGCTGTTTGTACAAAGCCCAGTGCTGGTCAATAGATTTTAAATATATTGACGAAGAGAATGACAGGAAATACATGTTTGTTATCAATCTTTATGGAATCGGTGAGTTTGGCAGAAGTTTAGTGGGGCGCACAATGGAGGAACCCCTTTGATTAATAAAACCTTTATTCGCAACTGGTATGTTCTGCATACAAAAAGCAGGTTTGAAAATATTGTAAATGATGGCCTGGTCAAAAAATCCCTGGAGGTTTTTTTGCCAAAAATTTTGGTAAGAAGTAAACGCCGCGACAGAAAGGTTATGATCAGAGTTCCGCTTTTTCCGGGATATCTGTTTGTTAAAACAGAGTTTGATCCATATAAACGCATTGAAATTCTACAAACTGTTGGAGTTGTTAGTTTTATCGGCAACAAAGACGGCCCTGTCCCTGTTTTGTCTGAAACCGTAGAATCGCTAAAGATTATAGTGGCAGCAGACGGCAAAGTATTAACCGGGCGTGGTTTTAAAAAAGGCGATCGTGTTACGGTAATTTACGGCCCGTTTACAGGTGTGACCGGCACTTTTGTCAGATACAGGGGAAAGGGGCGGGTTGTTGTTAATATTAGCGCTCTTGGGCAGTTTACCGGGGTTGATGTGAGCGAAGAAGATGTTGAAAGAATCCCCGATATATTGTCATAATTGCTTGACTTGTTATCGAGTTTAGGTAATAAAATTTATCTAATACAGCATATTAGCTATTGTAAAGGAGGATATATATGAACAAATTAGAGACTATTTCTGCCTTGAAAAAACAGGCAAACATTTCAAAAACAGAAGCAGCAAGGGTGGTTCAAGTGTTTTTTGACAATATGGCAGATACCCTTGCCCAGGGAGAACGGGTCGAAATTCGAGGACTTTGCAGTTTTTTTGTAAAAGAATATGAAGGGTATACAGGTAGAAACCCAAAAACTGGAGAAAAGGTTTCTATAAGACCCAAAAAACTCCCGTTTTTTAAAGCCGGAAAAGAATTAAAAGAACGTGTAGACCTATAAATCTGTGTTTGGGTTTAAGTTAATAATAAATCAGGAACATCCGAAACGCATTTTAACAGCTTGTCTTAAAACAGGGCGTATACCTAATGCCTTTCTTTTTACAGGAAAGCGAGGTGTGGGTAAACGAATTACAGCCATGACATTTGCCATGGCTTGTAACTGTATGGGCAAAGAGCTTAACACAGAGCCTTGCGGCAGTTGTAAGTCATGCTTGAAGATTAAATCAGGAAACCATCCTGATATTATTACTGTTTCGCCATCCGGTCCCTATATAAAGATTGCCCAGATTCGCTCTCTTTGTCATATTCTTGCCATGAAACCTTATGAGGCAAGGTTGCGTGTGGTAATTATATCAGATGCCCAGACCATGAATCCTTCAGCAGGTAACGCCCTTCTTAAGGTATTGGAAGAACCCCCGGCCAGGACAATTCTGATACTAACAGCCACCCAGTCATCCGATCTTCTTGCGACAATTGTTTCTCGATGTCAGCATATCAGGTTTAATCCTATTTCCACAGACAATATTGTAAAAATGCTCATAGATAAAGAAGGGGTTGATGTTGAGGAGGCGGTAGTAGTGGCGAATATAGCTGACGGGAGTTTATCCAGAGCTCTTTCTATGGTTAAGTCGTCACACAGAACGAACTGGCCTGACCAGAGAAGATGGCTGATAACTGCCATAGGCTTAGATCTGCCGGAATCCATGTCGATGCAACCAATCGGCTTGCTTCTGGCATATGCTGAAAGGTTATCAAAAAACAAATCAATCATTTCTGATTTCCTGGAAGTTATGCTTTCTTGGCTGAGAGATCTTGTAATATATAAATATTCTCCTGAAAAAATCATAAACAGAGACTTGATCGATAAGGTTCAGTGTGCTTCACAACAGATCGACATAAAGTCGCTTTTTTCAAAAATTGAAGCTGTTCAGGCAGCACAGAGAAATATTGAGGCTAAAGCCAATTTGAAATTGACGTTAGAACTGTTGATGATGAGGCTGGCGTTTGGATAATTATGAAAAAGCTTGTTAAGGTCAGATTTAAGCCAACCGGCAAGGTTTACGATTTTGATAGTGGCGCTTTTGTGCTTAAATGCGGAGATCGTGTGATTGTTGAGACAGACCAGGGGCTTGGCCTTGGGACAGTTGTTGTGCCGCCAAAATCCTTTGACGAACAACAATATGATAGACTGTTGAAGAAGGTGTTTCGTCTGGTCAATGAAAAGGATCTTTGCCAATGGAAGAGAAATTGTGATGTTGAAAAATCAGCGGAGACTTACTGCCTTAAGTGTATCAAAAAGCTAAAGCTGAGAATGCACCTTTTTTCCGTTGAAAGCTCCTTTGATGGAAGCAAGCTGACCTTTTTTTTTACATCAGAAGGACGAGTTGATTTCAGGAAGCTTGTGAAAATGTTGATAAAAGAGCTTGGTGTCAGGATAGAGATGCGGCAGGTAGGGATTCGGCATAAAGCCAAGATTTGTAGTGGCATGGGAAGGTGTGGACGCATTGTTTGTTGTGCGGCATTTATCGAGAAATTCGAACCTGTTTCCATTCGCATGGCAAAAAATCAGAATCTTTCCTTAAATCCAACCAAGATCTCCGGTTTGTGCGGCAGGCTGATGTGCTGTCTGACATTTGAAAATGAAACATATAAAAAATTAAAAAAAAGGTTTCCAAAAACAAACAAAATGGTGATGACCAAAAAAGGCAGGGGAAAGGTCTTGCGCCATAACGTAATAAGCAACCGTCTAACTATAAGATTGGATGACGGGCAGGAAGTTGAAACAGGATTAGACGAAATTATACAGGAGCAGAAGCGTAAATGACAAATCCATTTTATATTACGACTCCAATCTATTATGTTAATGCAAGACCTCATCTTGGGCATGCATATACTTCTTTGGTTGCAGATGTTGAATGCCGGTTTAATGCCATGCGCGGGGCGGAAACTTATTTTATGACAGGAACCGACGAACACGGTGACAAAGTGGTGCGTGCCGCGAGAAATGAAAATGTTAGTCCGCGGGTCTATGTAGATAAAATCAGTGGACTGTTCAAAGATCTGTGGCCTGAACTTAATATCAAATACGATTTTTTTATACGCACGACCGATCCGGCACATATAGCTGTTGTGGAAATGATGCTGAAAAAAATATATGATTCCGGTGACATCTATTTCAGCGAATATGAAGGCCTGTATTGTTTTGGGTGCGAACGTTTTTATACAGAGCGCGAACTTGTTGAAGGCAAATGCCCTGATCATGGAACAGAGCCTGAAAAGATCAAGGAATCCAATTACTTTTTCAAGATGAGCCGTTATCAGGACTGGCTTATCGATCATATTAAAAAGAATCCTGATTTTATACGTCCGGAACGTTATAGAAACGAGGTGCTGGCCTTTTTAAGGGAACCTCTTGAAGATCTTTGTATATCCCGCCCCAAAACACGCCTTCAATGGGGTATTACCCTGCCTTTTGACAATAATTACGTAACATATGTGTGGTTTGATGCCCTGTTAAACTATGTTTCAGGATTAGGATACCCTGAAGGAGAGCTGTATAAAAAGTTTTGGCCTTATGCACAGCACATAGTTGCAAAAGACATTCTTAAACCCCATGGTATTTACTGGCCTATTATGCTCAAGGCTGCCGGCATTCCGATATACAAACATTTGAATGTTCATGGATACTGGAATGTTGATCAAAGCAAGATGTCGAAAAGCATAGGGAATGTAATTGAGCCTCTGCAGATGAAAGATGTTTACGGACTTGACGCGTTCAGGTTTTTTCTGATTAGGGATATGGTGTTTGGGCTGGACTCCAACTTTAGTGAAGAGGCGCTTGTGCAACGTATAAATGCCGATCTGGCAAACGACCTGGGAAACCTGTTTTCACGGGTTCTGGCTATGGCCCATAAATATTTTAACGGGATAGTACCTGATATTGATTCTGATGTCGAGGAGGAGTTGCAGCTTGGTTTGGAGTCTAATGCATTAAGCGCTATTGCACAATTTGAAGAAGCCATGGATAGTTTTGCTTTTCATAAAGCTGTTCTGGCTGTCTGGGAGTTTATTGGTCACATGAACAAATATGTTGATATCACAGCGCCCTGGGTTCTTGCGAAGAAGAAATCCAGCAAAAAGCAGCTCGAAGTAGTCATCTATAACCTTCTAAACGGGCTTGGGATAATATCCGGCCTGATTTCGCCTGTTATGCCGGGCACATCAGCAAAGATGCAGAAGCATCTCGGAATTGAACCGGACATGTTTTCAGACAGAGGTGTTATCAGCCTTGATAAACTCAAAGCCTGGAAAGTGATTAAGCCTGGCACAAAGCTTCCAAAGTCGATTACCCTGTTCCCAAGGATTGATTTGAAAAAGGATAATCTTGATTCATCGGAACAGGCTGCCCCTGGCTCCATATCGCCAGCCATAAAGCCCGAGATATCCATGGAAATGTTTAGCAAGGTTGATTTCAGGGTGGCTACCGTAGTTCGTGCGGAAGCAATTCCAAAGGCAAAAAAGCTGCTGAAATTAGAGGTGGATATCGGAGAAAAGCGTACCATTGTAGCAGGAATTGCCGCAAGCTATACTCCCGAGGAACTGGTAGGCAAGCAGGTAATTGTTGTTGTGAATTTAAAGCCTGTTAAACTCATGGGCATAGAGTCTAATGGAATGGTGATAGCGGCTGTTGAAGAAAAAGGATGTTCTGTATCGGCTGTTGACAGAAAGGTAAAGCCGGGAACGCCTGTTTCGTAAAAGAGAGCGTAAAAGAAGAACAGGTTGTTTTTACTACGGAGCACACAGAGATCACAGAGAAAACCAACATAAGTCTGGGGGATTAATATGCCGGGTTTTGAAATATTTGGCGATGAAGAGAGAAAAGAGGTTCAGGACGTTCTTGATACAGGCGTTTTGTTCCGTTATGGTTTTGATCAGGCTCGCAAGGGTCTTTGGAAAGCAAAAACATTTGAAGCGGAGCTGGCAAAACGTGTGGGTGTAAAACACAGCCATCTGTGTTCCAGCGGCACATCGGCGCTTTGCATAGCTTTGGCATCCTGCGGTGTTGGGGCGGGAGATGAAGTGATTGTGCCCCCGTTTACCTTTATAGCAACAATTGAAGCTGTTCTTGGGGCCGGAGCTGTGCCTGTATTTGCTGAAATTGATGAAACATTATGCCTCGATCCTGAAGCTGTCAGGGCTGCTATAACTCCTCGCACAAAAGCCGTGTTGCCTGTACATATGTGCGGAGCCATGGCTCGTATTGATGAAATAAAGGATCTTTGCGCTCAAAAACAGATTGTTTTGATAGAGGATGCCTGCCAGGCCATTGGCGGCACGCTTAACGGGAAAGCCCTCGGCTCATTCGGGCAAATGGGCTGTTTTTCATTCGATCCGGTTAAAACAATTACATGTGGCGAGGGAGGGGCAGTTGTAACCAACGACGAGAAGTTATACAAAATCGCCGAAGCATATGCAGATCATGGCCATGACCATACAGGCGATGACAGGGGGCTTGAGGGTCATCCGGTTCTTGGAACAAACTATCGCATAAGTGAGTTGAATGCAGCGGTAGGTCTGGCACAGTTAAGAAAGCTTGATTATATTTTGAAAAAACAACGTGCATCTAAAAAAGCTATTAAGGATGCTCTAACCCGGTTTCCGGAAATCACCTTTCGCAGGATTCCGGACGAAAAAGGCGATTCAGCTACATTTCTTTCATTTTTTCTGCCAAAAGAATCAATAGCCCGCAAAATTACAGACGATCTTGGAAGCGCAGGCGTTGATGCCTGTTTTTACTGGTATGACAACAATTGGCACTATATAAGAAAGTGGGACCACTTGAAAAAGCTGAAATCTGCGGCAAGGCTGCCTGTCAGACTGCTTGAAAATTGCCCGGACTATGAAAAAGTGAACCTTCCTCAATCTGATCAAATAATGAGCAGAACCATATCAATGCTGATAAAGCTTTCATGGACAGAGGATGAGCTTGCGCAACGTATAGAGAAGATTGTTGGAGTAATAAACAAGAGTTTGAAGTTATAAGTTAAAAGTGCCTAAAGTTAATGTGTCGCTTCGCTCCGCTGATTTTATATAATTGACAGAATTCCTTAACTTTAGGCACTTTAAACTTTAGTTCACTTCAAACTCTTGCGGTTTCTTCCGGGGTGATATTTTGACTTAAACAATGTCTGTTATAATTAAATGTCTGTTATAATTAAAGGATAGCAATATGTTTAGAAATTTTAAAATGATTTCCCGTGTTGTTTTTGGGAGAGGTTGTTTTAACCAGCTTGATGATATTCTTGCCGACAAACGGGCAGACGATAATTCGTTTGTTGTTTTTCTTGTGGATGATGTGTTTGAAAACAGCGCACTTAAAGGCAGGTTGCCGGTAAAAGACAGGGACTTGATTATATGGGTTAATGTTGACGATGAACCTAAGACATCATACGTGGATGCTTTGACGAAGCAGGTAAAGGCTTATGTTTCGGACTTGCCTGCCGGCATAATCGGTATTGGCGGCGGGAGCACAATGGATCTTGCAAAAGCGGTATCTCTTATGCTGACAAACCCTGGTTCTGCCTCAGATTACCAGGGATGGGACCTGATAAAAAATCCGGCTGTCTATCATGCAGGCATTCCGACTCTTTCAGGAACAGGGGCGGAAGTGTCCCGAACCACAGTATTAACCGGCCCTGAAAAAAAGCTGGGAATAAATTCCGATCACACGGTATTTGACCAGATAATACTCGATCCTGAATTGATTGCCGGAGCGCCTGCTGACCAGCGTTTTTATACTGGAATGGACACTTATATTCACTGTGTGGAATCTTTAAACGGCACATATCTCAATGCGTTCAGCAAGGCATACGGTGAAAAGTCTATTGATCTATGCAGAGAGGTTTTTTTAGACGGTGGCACAGACAGTGACGATAAACTGATGATGGCCTCATATTGTGGCGGTATGAGCATAGCCTATTCACAGGTTGGAGTATGTCATGCCCTGTCCTACGGACTATCTTTTGTTTTAGGTACACACCATGGAATAGGTAATTGCATTGTTTTTGATTATCTTGATGAATACTATCCGGAAGGGGTTAATGAATTTCGTCGGATGATGGAAAAACACGGCATTACTCTCCCGCGAAATCTTGTAGCTGGTCTTGAAGAGGACAAACTGGACAAGATGACAGATGTTGCTCTTGTGCTCGAGCCGCTCTGGGAAAACGCTCTTGGAAAAGACTGGAAAAAAATTATGACGAGAGAAAAGATTAAAGCGATGTATAAAAGAATGTAGAGTTGTATTATGCGTGAAATATCGTATCAGGCGATCGAGCATAACACCCATTTTCTTACTCCTGATTCCTGATTTCCTTTAAAAGAGCATCTTTTTCTTTTTTTGTTAGATAGCGCCACTTTCCTCTTGCAAGTCTTCCAAGTTTTATGTTTGCAATCCTTATCCTGTTTAATTGTGTGACACCATTACCTGTTTTTCCTACCATGCGGCGTATCTGTCTGTTTTTGCCCTCTTTTAATACAATACGAAATTGTTTTGAAGAAATTCTTTTTGTTTCCGCGGGTCTGGTTTTTGTCCCCATTATCGGCATACCCTGTTCCATATTCAGAAGAGCTTTGTCGGTCATGGGATTTGCCGCTGTTACTTCATATTCTTTTTCATGATCAAAGGAAGGATGAGAAAGCCTGTGATGAAGCTCTCCATCGTTTGTTAAAAGCAAAAGCCCTGTTGAATCTTTGTCAAGGCGTCCAACCGGATAAACGCGCCCGGAAATATCTATAAGGTCGAGTACAATCTTATTACCCGGCTGGTTGCAGCTTGTGACATAGCCCTTGGGTTTGTTTAGAGCGATGTAAACCAGATCCTGCTTAATTACAACCGGCTTACCTTTAATTTCAACTCTATCTTTTTCAGGATCGACCTTTGTGCCAAGTTCGGTTACAACTTTGCCGTTAACCTTTACAAGGCCGTTAGTTATATGTTTTTCTCCATGTCTCCTGGAACAGCACCCGGCCATTGAGAGAAATTTTTGCAGTCGTATCAAGGTCATATAATCATCAGGGGTCGGGGACCGGGGGTTAGGGATTAGTCCCTAAGACCTGTAATCAGCATTAATTTTAACGTAGTCAATGGAAAAATCACATGTTAACACAGAAGAACATCCCATGCCTGCCTGCAAATCAATAGTTACTGTAAATTCAGGTTGTTTAAGAACCTTTGTTGCTTTAGTTTCAGCTCTTTTTCCACATCCCGTGCTGTCTTTTACCATCAACACATCATCAAAAAACAGATCTACTCTATCCGGATCAAACAGGGCGTTTGCTCTGCCGGCCGCGCCAAGAATCCTTCCCCAGTTAGCATCTTCGCCGAAAAATGCCGTTTTTACAAGGTTTGAGTTGGCAATAGTCATGGCAACCTTATGTGCATCATTGTTTGTAAGGGCTCCCTTTACCGCAATTTCGACCATCTTTGTGGCCCCTTCTCCATCTTTTATAATTTTTTTTGCAAGGCTGATCATAACCTTATCAAGGGCCTTTTGAAATAAACTGTTTTGGGTGGAGTCTTGAACAACCGCTTCAGATACACCATTTGCCATAATAATGACAGAGTCGTTAGTGCTCATATCGCCGTCAATGGTGATTCTGTTAAAGGACCGTTCGGTTGCGTTATAAAGTGCATTGTAAAGAAAATCCGGCGAAGCTTTAATGTCGGTGCAGATAAAACAGAGCATTGTGGCCATGTCAGGGCATATCATGCCTGAGCCTTTGGCTATGCCGGTTATTGTAAAGATTTTGCCTTCAATATTCCCTTGCGCGGAAACTGTTTTCGGTACAGTATCGGTTGTCATTATGGCTTTGGCAAGATCGTAAAATCCTCTCGGAGCGAGCGTTTTAACAAGCCTTGGGGTTGCTTTTTTGATCTTTGACAGGGGTAACTGTTCTCCAATAACTCCTGTTGAAGCCACGAGTACATGATCTTCGGATATGCCGAGCGCGGCAGCGGCATGACCGGCCATGTTTTTTGCATCGCGCATTCCCTGCTTTCCGGTACAGCAGTTTGCGTTGCCGCTGTTAACAATAATGGCCTGGCAAGCGCCCTGCTTAATTCGTTCGATGTCTAAAAGTACAGGAGCTGCTTTAATTTTGTTTTGTGTAAACACACCGGCAACACAGGCGGGAACTTCCGACAAGATAAGCCCCAGGTCCTTTCTACCATTTTTCTTAAGCCCTGAAGCGATTCCTGCTGCCTTAAAGCCCGGACAGAATGTTTTTTTCATAGCATTTATCTCATCCCCAAAATTGATATTTTAATTGCCAAGCTCCTATTGCACAAACCCATTGCCAATTTTATCTAAAGTGATTGGTTTCAGATTCAAAGTTCAAAGGTTATAGGCTGCTGATAGCCTTAACTTTATAACACGATGCTCTCATCCATTGAGTGAAACATAACCTGTGTCCCTATTGCCGTGTTGTCCTTTTGTTAATAGTGAGTTAGGGTTTTTCAACCGTGAACGTTGAACTGCTCAACCCAAGTTTTATATACCTGCAAACCAGCAAATTTGGCAACAGCTATTTCTTTTTTCATAAACTGCAAAACATTCGCAGCCTGTTTGCCATAGCTTTTCATTATGATGGACAAGGCAAATATCAAAAAAAACACCTCTGGACAATTGATCAAAAGGTTGAACACACAACGATACGCAAACAACAAAACATGTTGCGCCATTTTATTCAAAGTTGTATATAATTGTTATATCTTAACAGAGTTTTATATTAACTAAAATAGTGACAAAAAACCGGATTCCTATTTAATAAATAATGTTTTCCAGCATAGACTACTCAAATTATTTCAATTCGACGTGGTTTATCTGTTAAACGCGGTTAAAAAGGCATAAAAGGAATCAATATTTATTTCTTGAGGACTCAAACTTATAAACTGAGGCTGTTCCGTAAGTCGTTCTCTAAAAAGGAAAAGGTGTGCATTCTGGGATCAGGGTCATTTACGCATAGCTATTAACGGTTATATAAAAACATAAAACCCAAGTCAGGGGGAGAAGTCTTATGAAGCAAGGGCTCATACGTTATATCAGACAGGTACGTATAGGCCTTTTTTGTTTTTAAGCTCAGGTGAAGGAATGTATTATGGCTGAAAAAACAACGCACGAAAAAATTAATCAAAAGAAGATGTTGCCAAAAGCTTCTTCAGCACAATGGCAGACCACCTTTGATGCTATTAGGGATGCTGTTTGTCTTTTGGACATGAATGGAAAGATTTTACGATGCAACAAGGCAATGGAAAGCTTTCTGAAAAAACCCTCTGAAGAAATAATCGGCGGCACCTGCTGGGAACTTGTACATGGAACTGATAAACCTATAAAAGGTTGCCCAATTGTCCGCATGAAAAAGACTTTTCGCAGAGAAACCCTTGTTTTGAAGGTTGATGACAAATGGCTTAATGTCACTGTCGATCCTGTAATAGACAAAACGGGAAATCTTACCAGCGCTGTGCACATTATAAGCGATATAACTCAACGCAAGCAGACAGAACAGAGTCTTCGGGAAGCAGAAGCGGAGCTAAAGCACACTATTGAAGTTGTGCCGGGTATCATTGCTAAGGCAAATGCTCATACCGGTTGTTTTACACACTGCAATCCGGCTTTGAGTAGCATATTAGGTTTCTCTTCTGAGGAATTCTTGGCACGGCCATTTATCGAGTTTGTTCATCCGGACGACCGCCAAAGTACTATCAATGAAGTAGAAAAGCAGCTTAAGGGTAGTCCTGTTGCTAGATTTGAAAATCGCTACATTTGTAAGAAAGGATCTTACAAATGGTTAGAATGGAGGGCAACAGTAGCTGATGAGAAGGGAGTAGTATATGCTGCTGCCACAGACATCACCGAGCGCAAGCAGGCGGAGAAAGAACTCCAGGAAAGAATGAACGAGCTTGAAACTTTTTATCGTGCTACTCTGGGTCGAGAGGAACGTGTTGTTGAGTTAAAACAAGAGGTGAACGAGTTGTTAGAACAGCTTGGTAAAAACAAGAAATATGGAGATTATACCTAAGTTGAATAGGGGAAGATTATGTTTCAAAAGATAAAGTTCTATGATGGGCAAGAACCGGAAGGATGGCAACCATTTCTGAAAGAACTAAGTAAAGACAATGCTAAAGGCATTCTCTTGTTTGTTGGAGAAGAAACGCCGTTTAATTACAAACAGTTGCAGCCGCTGCTAAAAAAACTGGATATTAAAGTATGGGGAGGTGTTTTTCCTGAAGTGATTTATAACGGCTCGCTGTATAAAAAGGGAGTGGTGGGTTGCGCCTTCCAGTCCCCGGTTTCAATTGAAGTGATAAAAGATCTAAGCAAATTCAAAGGTAATTTCTCAGAAAATTTTGTTTCAAAAAAAACTCGGACCCTTCTAATCTTTACCAGTGCATATGCAGATAATATTCCGCTGCTTATAGAAACTTTATACGAAAAACATTTCAAAGAAACAGTGTTTATCGGGGGTAGTGCCGGCAGCATTATAAATATTGATCAGCCACCTTTGTTTACTTGTGATGATTTCTTCGCGGGAGGGGCTATCGTCGTTGCTATTGAGGACTTCATGTCTGTGGGGGTAAACCATGGTTTGCAGCCTATTTCCGAGCTTGCTATTGCCAGCAGTGTGGATAAAAACATTTTAAAATCAATTAACTGGGAACCGGCCTTTGAATATTACAAAAGGATCGTTGAGCAAGATGCTGGTATCAAGTTAACTGCAGCTAATTTCCTTGATGTGGCTAAATCATATCCTTTTGGAATGCTGAAATATGATACTGAGATCGTTCTGCGTGTTCCTATAAGTGTTATTGAAGAAAACAGCCTTTTATTTGTCAGTGAAATGCCTGAAAACTCTGTGTTGTTGGTTACGAAAGCGTACCCTGATAAATTAATAGCAGCCGCAGGAACAGCTACCGAACAAGCTAAAATTGCTTTTGAAAGCAAAAAGAAAAAATCTCCGGGCAAAGCCCTGATTATAGATTGTCTTGCCAGAGCCTTATTTTTAGAAGACAGATTTGATGACGAATTAAAGATCATCGCAAACAAAGCAGGAAGTGATGTCTTTCTGTTTGGATTGTTAAGTCTCGGCGAAATTGCTTCAACCGGGGATAAATATATTGAACTGTACAATAAGACCATAGTTGTCGGTATGGGAGAATAAATAATGGGAAAAACAGTGAGGTCTTCTTTTCAATACCTCAGTATTTCTTATGAGTGTTCGCTTGCCATTGGTAACAGTTTGAACCTTTCAGAAATGCTTTATGAAGTTATTCATACAGTGGTGCATAAAACGAATGCTCATCGAGGTATTATCTGGGTCAAAAATGGAGATAAAAAACTCCAACCAGTGGCAAGTGCCGGAATTAATATCGAAAATATGCCGGCACAAAGCGAAATAATGGATCTCCGTGATGTTTTAAATCAAATACAAAAAAAGCAGCAATTTGTTCTTAGATACAAAGAGGATAATGATTTTTTGCAGTATTGTCCTGTCCTGACAGGAAAAGAAGAATCCGTATTGATTGTGCCTGTAACCAATATTGCGATTCTTTATTTGGTATATGCCAGCAGGGAAATAACAGATGAACCTTTAGCAAATCTGCTTGCAAGTCTTTCTAAAAAGTTAAGCGTTGCCATAGAAGCTTGTACGGCTCATGGGAATGTCATTAAGGAAATACAGGTGAGGGAGAAAGCAGAAAAGGAATTAACGAAGAAGACAGAGCAACTGATCTCCAGCAAGAAGAACATTCAAAGGCTTTATGGAGAATCTGAACAAGCCAGAAAGTTACTGCTGAGCATCTTGGAAGATGTTGCGCAAAAGGAAGAGGCGTTGCGGAATAGTGAGGAAAAACTTATACAAGCCGTTGAGGGGAATTCGATCCCAACCTTTATCATTGACAACAATCACTTCATCACACACTGGAACAAGGCCTGTGAAAGTTTGACCGGTATTTCTGCGGCTGAAATCGTCGGCACCCGGAAAGCGTGGTCGGCTTTTTATGCTGAAGAAAGACCCTTGCTGGCTGATTTAATAGTGGATGAAGCAACAGAGAAAGAGATAGCCGGGTATTATGAGGGTAAGTATAATAAATCTATTCTAACTGAAGGGGCGTATGAATGTGAAGACTTCTTTCCTGCTATGGGCAAGAAAGGCAAATGGCTTTTTTTCACAGCATCACCGTTGAAAAACTCCCAGGGAACGCTCATTGGAGCAATAGAAACTTTTCAGGATATTACCGGGCGAAGGAGTGTGGAGGGGCAGCTCCGCCAGTCCCATAAAATGGAGGCCATAGGCACGCTTGCCGGCGGCGTTGCCCATGATTTCAACAACCTGCTGACCGTCATCATAGGCAATGCCCAGCTTGCGTTGATGGATGCCGGCAAGAATGGCCCATTGTACGAAGAGATTAAAGAGATCAAGCAGGCCGGTGAGAGAGCGGTCTCTGTAACACGACAGCTCCTGGCCTTTAGCCGTAAGCAGATAATCAAGCCCGAAATACTGGATATCAATGAAGAGATCAATGAAACGGGGAAGATGCTTCAACGTCTGATCAGAGAGGATATTGAATTTCTGACGGTTTTAGAACCTGAGCTGTGGAAGGTCTATGCAGACCCAATGCAGATTAATCAGGTGCTCATGAACATGGTGGTCAATGCACGGGATGCCATGCCCGGTGGAGGCAAACTCACAATTGAGACAGCCAATATGGAACTTGACAATATCTATTTTCAGGATCGCGGTGTGGAAAGCGCGTTGTCCGGTTCTTATGTAATGCTGGCTGTAACTGACAACGGCACAGGTATGGATGAAAAGACCCGGTCCCGCGTATTTGATCCCTTCTTTACCACCAAGGAGAAAGTTGGCGGCACTGGTATGGGTCTTTCCACGGTCTATGGCATCGTGAAGCAGAACAATGGCTATGTCTGGGTCTATAGCGAGCCTGGGAAAGGGACGAGCTTCAAGGTTTACTTTCCCAAGGTGGCAGAGGATGTAACAGCAGGTAAAGAACGAGCAAAGGTTTCGGATGAAATCAGCGGTTCTGAAACAGTCTTGATTGTGGAAGATAATGATGCCCTTCGAAAACTGGCAAAAAATGCCCTCCGGAAGTATGGTTACAAAATACTGGAGGCAGAAAACGGTGAAAAGGCTCTGAATGTCAGCGAAACACACGAGGGGCCGATCCACCTGTTGCTCACGGATGTGGTAATGCCAAGGATGAGTGGAACAGACCTGTCGGAAAAGCTGCAATCCATAAGGCCTGAGACACGGGTAATTTACATGTCAGGTTACACTGCTGATGCCATTGTTCGTAATGGAATTTTGAGACAGGATATAAATTTTATCGAAAAGCCCTTTTCGCTGGAAAGCCTGGGTAAAAAAGTACGCCAGGTGCTGGATAATATTAAATAGGAAACGAATCATAGAAATGATAACATTACATCTATTAATTCTCGAAGATAACCCGGATGATGCTGAATTAGCAGTAAAGGAACTCGAACGTAAAGGGTTTAACGTGAAATGGACCAGTGTGGATACAAAAGAAGCCTTTAGAGAAGCGCTTGCCGAAAAACCCGATCTGATCCTGACTGATTATTTTGTGCCGTCTTTTGATGCTATGGCTGCATTGCAGATGTGCAGGCAACTCAAACTCGAGATTCCGCTAATCGTTTATTCAGGCGCAATTAACGAGGAAATGGCTATTGAATGCATGAAATCCGGCGCAACAGATTACGTTTTTAAAGACAACCTCTCCCGTCTGGGTCCCGTTGTAAAACGGGCGCTTGAGGAAATGAAAATATACCGGAAAAGCAAGCAGGCAGAGGATGCGTTGCGGGAAAGCGAGGAGAAATATAGAACTCTTTACAATTCTTCCAGAGATGCCATTATGCTTATTACCCCGGACAAAGTGTTTCTCAACGGAAATCCTGCTTGCGTAAAGATGTTTGGATGTCGGAATGAGGATGAATTTATTTTTCTAACCCCAGCGGCTTTATCTCCGGAATATCAGCCGGATGGAGACTTATCTGTTGAAAAGTCTCAAAAGATGATTTCAATTGCCATGGAACAAGGCAGTCATTTTTTTGAATGGAAACACAAACGAGTAGATGGAGAGGAATTTTATTCTACAGTTTTATTAGCCAGTATGAAATTATATGGTAAAAAAATCTTACAAGCAACAGTTCGCGACATCACCGAGCACAAGAAACTTGAAACCCAATTACTTCAGGCCCAAAAGATGGAGGCCATCGGCAAACTTGCCGGCGGCGTTGCCCATGATTTCAACAATATACTGACCACCATCATCGGGAATGCCGAGCTTGCGTTGATGGATGTGATCAAGGATGAATCCTTACGCACTGGAATAGAAGAGATCAAGAAAGCCGGGAAAAGGGCAGCCTCTTTAACCCGCCAGCTTCTTGCCTTCAGCCGCAAGCAGATTATTCAGCCTAAGATCCTGAATATTAATGAATTATTAACAGATATAGAAAAGATGCTTGGCCGCCTTATTGGAGAGGATATTGAGTTGCTGACGATTCCGGAACCTGCATTGTGGCAGGTAAAAATAGATCCTGGCCAGATTGAGCAGGTAATCATAAACCTTGCGGTCAATGCCAGGGATGCCATGCCAAAGGGTGGCAAGCTCACCATTGAAACAGACAACGCTGATCTGAACGAGAATTATTTTCGCGAGCACGGTATTGAAGGAGAAAAGTCAGGCCATTATGTGGTGCTGGCTGTAAGCGATACCGGCAGCGGGATGGACAAAAAAACCCAGGAACATATCTTCGAGCCTTTCTTTACCACAAAGGAAGTCGGCAAGGGCACGGGAATGGGTTTGTCCACTATATACGGCATTATCAAGCAAAATAATGGTTTTGTCTGGGTTTACAGCGAACCTGGACAGGGAGCTACATTTAAGGTCTATCTGCCTGAAGTGAAAAAGGATGCGGACCTGGAGAAAAAAGAACAAACCCATGTGGATGATCTTAGCGGTTCTGAGACTGTTTTGATTGTAGAAGATAATGATTCGCTCCGAAATTTTGCGCAAAAGATTCTCCATATCTATGGATACAGGACCCTGAATGCTGAAAATGGCGAAGATGCCCTGATGGTCTGCAAGGAGCACGATGGCCGGATTGATCTGATGATAACCGATGTGGTGATGCCGAAGATGGGCGGCAGGGAAGCAGCAAAACGGCTGCAACCTCTATATCCACAGATGAAGGTGATTTATATGTCAGGATACACGGACAACGCAATTGTTCATCACGGTGTTTTGGAGCCGGGGCTGAATTTCCTTGAAAAGCCTTTTACACCGGAAGGTCTGGCGCGCAAGGTGCGGGAGGTGCTGGACGCTGAAAGGTTTGGTGCGAAAGGTGCTGGATGAGTGAATAAGTATATAACCGCATACAAGGTTGCAATTTCGATAATATTCGGGTTGCTGGGCTTTGCCGTAAACTTTTGTTTTAGTTTCTCTTTCCCACCATATACAGCAGCCATTTTAATGGGATTGCTGTTTCCAATGCTAATAACTCTGACCTGGGGTTGGAAGTATGGGTTACTGTCAGCATTAGCTGGTGGTTGTCAATCCTTGTGGTACCTATGGGGTCCCAGCAATGGGTACGCTGTGTTTTTTGTTGTGCCTCCTTTCACATTATGGATTATATGGCACGGAATCTGTGCAGACTTACGCAGAAAACAAAAAGATCATAAGTGGTGGTTAAACATATATGCTGTTGAGGTCCCATTTAGGATACTCAGTACAATAAACCTATATACACTGAGCAGATGGGCCATAACACTAAACCCCCCTCCCTGGGATTGGGCATCCAATTCAACAAATATAATCTCATTACATTTTTCCAACTTCGTAGTCATAAAACAGGCTGTGGTTGGTTATATAGTCTTGCTTCTCGCAGATGTATTACTAAAATTCAAGTTTATAAGGACATTTTTCAAACAAAAGGGGCAATACCACCATGAGAACACAGGCTATATTATGAGTGCTTTTATAGCTTTTGGGATCCTCTTTTGGGTTTTTGATAGCATTCTTGGGTTCATGGTATTTTATGACGATATCTCTTTTTTAGATTTGCTTGCACTGAATGTCCCTTCCCAGCAAACATGGGCAAGGGCTTTTGTTATTGTTGCTTGTTTAATCGGTGGGTTAATAACGATCAGGATGTTTTATAGGAAACAGGAGATCGGTAAAGCTCTGCAAGAGAGTGAGGATGACTTTAAAAAACTTTTAGAGTATGCCCCTGTTGCAATAGCGGTTTTAGATAAAAATGAAAATACAGAGTACGCGAATAGGAAATATGTGGAAACAATTGGATATACTGATAATATAAATTTGATTAAAAAATGGAGTGCGGATGTTGAAAAGGCATTAAGGGAAGGAAAAGAGATAGAACCATCTGAATACAATGTAACCTGCAAAGATGGCAAAGTCAGAGTGATGGAGATTTCCGGGACTTTTGTTACTGATAAACTGGTAACTATATTTATAGACCTCACCAAACGTAAGCTATCTGAGGAGGCGCTGGCAGTGAGTGAAGAAAAATTCCGTTTACTAGCAGAGAATTCTGTTGATTGTATCTGGATGATGAATACCAGGCTGAAATTTACTTATCTAAGCCCTTCTGTGGAAAGAATGATGGGGTTTAAAGCGGAACAGTGGGTTGGTACAATACTAAGATCGCATTTCAGGAAAAAAGAGTTTTTAAAGGTTAGTATTCTGGCTGTCAAAGCACTTAAAAATTATAAGACTTTTGATTATATTATCTTCGAAACCAAAATGCTTAACAGTAAGAATGAGGAAGTTGATATAGAAATTTCCGGTAAGGCGCTTCTCAATAGCAAGGGTAAGCTAATCGGTCTTCAGGGAGTAACTAAAGACATCACCGAACGCAAGAAAGCTGAGAAAATTTTAAAGGATAGTAAGATAAAGCTCCAACTTCTATATGACTCATCGAGTGACGCGATAATGCTTCTCGATGAGAAAGGCTTTTTTGATTGCAATGAAGCGACGCTGCGGCTTTTCGGTTGTGCCAACAGGGAGGAATTCTGCAACAGGCATCCAGCCGATTTCTCGCCTCCGACTCAACCGGACGGCACCGATTCAATGGTTTATGCCAGGAACAACATAGCAGTTGCTTTGAAAGAAGGCAGCAAGCGGTTTGAACATTTACACCGACGTTTAGACGGTACTGATTTTTCTGCCGAGGTGCTGCTCGATGAGCTGATGCTGGAAGGCAGGAAGGTGCTTCAGGCAAGGGTGTATGACATCACTGAGCGTAAGCAGGTGTATGAAGAGTTAGCGAAATATCGTGATCATCTTGAAGAACTGGTAAAGAAACGAACAAAAGAACTTGAAGAAAAATATAAAGAATTAGAACG
>JAUVHU010000110.1 GCA_030593145.1 Desulfobacteraceae bacterium | reverse complement strand
AAGTCTTGTAAAATTTTCCAGATCCTTTTGGTTATATACTATCTTCATTGCCCTTCCGCCAAGCACATAAGATGGCCGGACAATTACAGGATATCCGATCTTTTCGGCAACGGCAACGGCTCCTTCAACATCCACAGCAGTTCCGTTTGCAGGCTGAACAAGACCCAGTTTATTTAACATAGCTTGAAAAAGTTCACGATCTTCAGCGCGATCAATGCTCTCCGGCTGCGTGCCAAGTATGGGGACACCGGCACTAAACAGAGAGGTAGAAAGATTAAGAGGGGTCTGACCGCCAAACTGGACAATTACTCCCAGCGGCTTTTCTGTCTCAACGATGTGGAGCACATCCTCTTTTGTAAGAGGTTCAAAATAGAGCTTGTCGGATGTATCATAATCTGTGCTGACGGTTTCAGGATTACTGTTTACCATTATACTCTCAACACCCTCTTCCCGAAGAGCAAAGGAAGCATGAACACAGCAATAATCAAATTCAATCCCCTGTCCGATTCTGTTGGGGCCTCCCCCGAGAATCATCACCTTCTTTTTGTCGGAAACCCTTGCTTCGCTTTCCGTTTCATAAGTGGAATAGTAATATGGTGTTGAAGCTTTGAATTCAGCGGCGCACGTATCAACAAGCTTGTAAACCGGACAGATACCGAGGGCCTTGCGGTTTTTTTCCACACTCTCTTTACTGGAACCTGTAAGACAGGCTATCTGTATATCTGAAAAACCGTATGATTTTGCTTTTTGTAGAAGTGAACGCTGTATGTCGGACATCTTTGAATTTTGAGGCTTAAGGGTTGAAGCAATCTCCTGTTCAAGATCCACTATCTGTTTAATCTGATATAAAAACCATGGATCAATGCCGGTTAACTCATGGATTGATTGAACCGTCATCCCCTCCATAAGAGCGTAGCGAAGGTAAAAAATCCTCTGGGAATTGGGAGTAGCCAGCTTTTGCTTTATTTGAAATATTGTTTGACCTTTTTTGTAAACATCAAGATCCTTTCCATCAGCTCCCAGGCCGTATCGTCCGATCTCAAGAGATCTCAAACCCTTTTGCAGGGCTTCTTTAAAAGTCCTGCCGATAGCCATTGTTTCGCCAACAGACTTCATGGCGGTTGTGAGATAATCGTCTGTTTCAGGGAATTTTTCAAAGGTCCAGCGGGGTATTTTTACCACGCAGTAATCAAGGGCAGGTTCAAAGGATGCAAGGGTTTCTCCTGTAATGTCGTTGGGAATTTCATCAAGAGTATAGCCCACCGCCAGTTTGGCGGCTATCCTGGCGATAGGAAAACCTGTGGCTTTTGAAGCAAGAGCGCTGCTGCGCGAAACCCTTGGATTCATTTCAACAACAATCATTTCCCCGTTTTCAGGATTGACGGCAAACTGTACATTTGAGCCTCCGGTATCAACCCCTATTTCACGCATGATCGCAATAGAAGCATTCCTCATTACCTGGTATTCTTTATCGCTTAAAGTCTGGATCGGAGCAACCGTAATGCTGTCGCCAGTGTGTATGCCCATGGGATCCAAATTCTCTATGGAGCATACAATAACAACATTATCATTATTATCCCGCATTACCTCAAGTTCATATTCCTTCCAGCCTAACACTGATTCTTCAAGCATTACCTGCCCGATTAAACTTGCGTCCAGTCCTGCTCTGGACATTTTTTCCAGTTCTTCGGGATTATAAGCAACACCGCCCCCTGTTCCTCCAAGGGTAAAGCTCGGCCGGACAATAATCGGAAATCCGATCTCATCTGCTATGGCTGCGACCTTAACCATATCTGTTGCTATGCCGCTTTTGGGTATGCGAAGCCCTATTCTCTCCATTGCGTTGCGGAAAAGATCTCTGTCTTCAGCCTTTTTTATGGATTCAATGGATGCTCCGATCATTTCAACATTGAATTTGTCTAACACACCCATTTCTGCTGTTTCAACGGCTGTATTAAGCCCTGTCTGCCCGCCCAAAGTCGGCAGCAGCGCGTCGGGCCGCTCCCTTTCGATTATCTTTGCAACTATTTCAGGAGTAACAGGCTCAATATAGGTTTGATCTGCCGTTTCAGGATCGGTCATGATTGTGGCAGGATTGCTGTTAACAAGCACAACCTCATAACCTTCCTCTTTTAAGGCCTTGCATGCCTGGGTGCCTGAGTAATCAAACTCGCATGCCTGGCTTATGATAATCGGACCGGCTCCTATTATAAGGATCTTATGTATGTCTGTGCGTTTCGGCATTATTGTCTTTTTGTGTTTTGTCTGTGCCCGTCTGTGCGGGTCTGTGGCTAATAGGCAGTTACATCATTTTTTCAAATTCATCAAAGAGATATTTTGAGTCATGGGGACCGGGCGATGCTTCAGGATGATATTGCACTGAAAAAATCGGATATTTTGTGTGTCTGAACCCTTCCAGAGTATTATCGTTTAAATTAACATGAGTTATTTCAATATTTTTATTGCTCAGGCTGTCGATATCTACGGCAAATCCATGGTTTTGAGAAGTAATTTCGACTTTGCCTGTTAAAAGATTCTTAACAGGCTGATTAGCGCCCCGGTGACCAAATTTGAGTTTAAAGGTTTTTCCGCCCAGGGCAAGCGCCATTATCTGATGTCCCAGGCATATCCCAAACATTGGACGATATTCCAAAAGTTCCCTTATTGTTTTGATCGCATATTGAACAGGTTCAGGATCACCCGGACCGTTGGAAAGAAAAATTCCATCAGGCTCCATTGCCCTGATGGAATCGGCGCTTGTTGAAGCCGGCACGACAATGATCTCAAAGCCGGCATATTCAAGACACCGCAAGATATTATATTTTATTCCAAAGTCAAAGGCGATAACCGAATGTTTCTCTCCTCTATGTTTCCAAATAGTTCTATCAAGGACACTACCGGTAGTTATTGAAATCGGCTTTCCGCCTGACCAATAATAACTGGAACCTGTTGTAACCTCTTTCACAAGATCCTGCCCTACTATGCCGGGTATCTCTTTAGCCTTTTTCACGCATGACAAGGGGTCAAGATCATGTGTTGAAATAAATGCCCGCATGGCGCCGGCATTCCGTATATGCCTTGTAAGCGCGCGTGTATCTAATTCCTCTATCCCCAGAACACCTTTTTCATTAAAGCCGGATTTTAAATAATCCGCAAGAGTGGAAGTGGATCTGAAATTGCTTGGAAAATTTTGATATTCTTTAACCAGAAAACCGGCGGCCTGTATCCTCTCAGACTCAACATCTTCAGGATTAACGCCATAATTTCCTATTAGAGGATAGGTCATTGTCACTATCTGTCCTCTATATGAGGGATCGGTAAGAATCTCCTGGTAACCTGTCATGCTGGTATTAAATACAACTTCACCCCAGGTTTCTCCGGGCCCTGTAAAAGACCGGCATGTAAAGGTACGTCCATCTTCAAGTGCTAATAATGCTTTCATATTATGGGTTCACGGTTCAAAGGTTCAGGGTTCAGGGTTCAAAGGTTTCTGTTTTCCCGAATTGAAGAGCGGAGCGACATCATTGTTCGATGTTCGACGTTCATCTTTTCAAGGGTTCACGGTTACTCAATAGGATCATTTTCCACAAGATTCCAGATTCCAGCGGGGCATGCACCCGCGCAAAATCCGCAGCCTATGCACCTTGTTTCATCCACGATATATTCAAAATCATCCTTTTTTCTTTCCTGTCTGCTAATCGCGTTTTCAGGACATACAGCAATGCATATTTCGCAATCCCTGCATGTTCCGCACGAGGAACATTGAGATCCGCAA
>JAUVHU010000094.1 GCA_030593145.1 Desulfobacteraceae bacterium | reverse complement strand
AATTAAGATGTTCATCTAAAATGCAAGAACTCGGCCTAACGGCCTCAAACAGCTTGCATTTCTTAACGATGAACATCTTAATTGCTTTTTCCCCAAAATGCTCAAAGTCGTTCACAAAAGACTTTTTACGAAGCCATCAATGATGGGTTGCTTTTTTTTTGATAATATTATTGCAAGTTATTAATAGCCGTTCACGGCTTGAAATTAGAAATTTTATCTTGAGGAGGAAAGATTCGTGAAGGTTTTGATCAGTGATAATCTCGGCGAGATCGGGATTGAAATGTTTCAAGAAGCAAAGGGAATTGATGTTGATGTTAATGTAGGGTTATCTCCAAAAGAACTGAAAGGTATCATTGGAAACTATGATGCTTTGGTTATTCGAAGCGCAACAAAGGTTACAGAGGATCTTCTGGAAGCGGCTACGAATCTGAAAGTTGTTGGACGTGCGGGAATCGGTCTTGATAATGTTGATATACCGGCAGCTACAAAACGTGGTATCGTTGTTATGAATACACCTGAAGGCAATGTTGTGACCACAGCCGAACATACTATTGCCTTGATGCTGTCATTAACGCGCAATGTGCCTCAAGGAACGTCTTCATTAAAAGAAGGCCGATGGGATAAGAAAAAATTGCAGGGTAGAGAGCTGTATAAAAAGGTTCTTGGCATTATCGGTTTTGGGAAAATTGGTTCTATTGTAGCGGATCGAGCGCTCGGGCTGAAAATGCGGGTAATTATTTGCGACCCTTTTATTACACCTGAACGTATTGAGAAGGCTGGATATAAAAGTGTTTCTTTGTCCGAATTATACCAGCAGGCCGATTATATAACAGCGCATGTTCCCAAGCTAAAGAATACAATCGGTTTTATAAACAAGGAAGCCTTTGAGCAGATGAAAGAAGGGGTTATGATTATTAATTGCGCTCGAGGCGGCATAATTAATGAGGCTGATTTATATGATGCCATGAATTCAGGTAAAGTTGCTGGAGCCGCGTTAGATGTTTTTGAGACGGAGCCTCCTGTTGACTCACCTCTTCTTACGCTTGACCGACTTATTTGCACTCCGCATCTTGGGGCTTCCACACGTGAAGCCCAGACAAATGTAGCTGTTGCAATAGCCAGCCAGATAATTGACTATCTGCAAAATGGAACTATTATTAATGCTGTAAATGTTTCATCCGTTACAGGGGAACTTCTTATAAAGCTTAGTCCGTTTTTGTCGCTTGCGGATCGGATGGGTTGTCTGCAGGCTCAGCTTTGCAATGCTCCTATAAAAGAGGTGCTTATTGAATATACCGGGGATTTTCAGGGCATTGATCTGTCGCCTGTTTCAACCGCAGTGTTAAAAGGTCTTCTTACCCCGATGCTCAAGGATAATGTGAATTTTGTCAATGCGCCGGTTATTGCAAAGGAAAGGGATATCAAGGTTAAAGAGACTTTCAGTTCTGAGTCTGAAGATTATCTGAACCTTATCACTGTTCAAGTAGTTACTACGGAAAAGACAACCATTGTGGCAGGCTCTGTATTCGGCAAAAAAGATGTCAGGGTTGTAAAAATAGATAATTTCCGTCTTGAAATGATTCCGTATGGACATCTGACACTGATAAATAATGTTGACAGACCGGGCGTTATAGGCAGTATTGCATCTGTTCTTGGCGAGCATGACATCAATATCGCCCAGATGCAGGTTGGTCAGGAAAAGGATGGTGAAAAGAATATTGTATTTCTCAGAACCGACATTCCGATTCCAGAGGAGGTTCTTGAAAAGCTTCGTGCTTTGGAGATGGTTAATTCGGTGATGCATTTCGAGCTTTAGCTTAACATCGCAGGAATTCCAGCGATGTTAGTCGAGTGGTTAAATAGTCGAGTAGTCGAGTTGTAAAGGGCGTTGAATCACTCGACCACTTAATTACTCGACCAATTATGAGCAAAGCGAACTAAGTTTTGGAGGAGATCAGGCATGACGGAAGAAGATAAAGGCTTTATTATCAAAGATCGCAGGATTTTTGCTGAAGAAAATCGAGAGACAGGGGAGAAAGAGGACAAAAAGGAATCTGCCGGAGAGGAAGTTAAAGATCAGGCGCAAAAAGATACTGGTCCGGAAGAAAAGCAGGAGCCTGAGACTCGTATGCCGGAGATAAATTTTCCCACTTTTATCATTTCTTTGAATGCATCTGCTCTTGTACACCTTGGAGTAATAGAGGAGCCGGCAGCCGGTAAAAAGGTTAAAAACCTGCCCATGGGGAAACAGACGATAGACATTTTAAGCATGTTAGAGGAAAAAACCAGAGGTAATTTATCCAAAGAAGAGGAAAACATGCTAAAAAATATTCTTTATGACCTGAGAATAATTTATGTTAAGGAAAAAGAATAACGTTGGATGTAGTCAATTAGTTATGGTTTTTCCGCATCAGCGGTTTAAGACTTTTTCATTCAGTCGATATCAATAATACCCGGGAATGTGACGCAATATTTAAAACAAAATAAATGCATAGGGATGATTTTTAATGCAAGATTTTAACAGGATAATTAATTTGTTTAGAGGGAAAGTTTCTTTTGTTATTATAATTATGGCAGTGGGACTGTTTATTGTTCCAGTTGTTATTCCGGGTTTTTATCAAATTCAGGCTGCCAACATACAATCAAGTGATGTTCGGCTAATACCTGAAAGTTTCAGCAGTCTGTCTGAAATGGTCAGCCCTGCTGTAGTCAATATCAGGGCGGTAAAAACAATAAAAGGCGGTGGACGGGTTTTTCGGCATTTTTCAAGGAACCCCTTTGGCAAGGATGATCCAATGGAGGATTTTTTTGAAAAGTTTTTTGGAGAAAATCCACAACAGGAGTTTAAACAGAGAAGCCTTGGCTCAGGGTTTATTATAGATAAAGAAGGCTATATTGTAACGAACAATCACGTTATTGAAAACGCAGACAGAATTAAGGTGAAATTAAATAATGGTAAGGAATTTGACGCCGAGATAATTGGACGCGATCCTAATACGGATATTGCGCTTATCAAGATCAAACCAGCGCATCATCTGCCTGTAGTAAAGATGGGAGATTCCGACGCACTGAAAGTGGGCGAGTGGGTTATAGCTATAGGTAGCCCTTTTGGCTTGGAGCATACAGTTACTGCCGGTATAGTAAGCGCTAAAGGGCGTGTTATTGGTTCCGGCCCCTATGACGATTTCATACAGACAGATGCTTCAATAAACCCTGGAAACAGCGGAGGGCCGCTTATTAATATGAAGGGCGAAGTCGTTGGTATAAATACAGCCATTATTGCCGGCGGACAGGGAATAGGTTTTGCAATCCCGATCAGCCTTGCAAAAGGAATTATTAATCAACTGAAAAAACATGGAGAAGTAACCCGCGGCTGGCTTGGAGTAGCCATTCAGGATTTAACTGATGATCTGGCAAAATACTATGGGGTTGAGAACAAAAAGGGGGTGCTGGTTTCAGAGGTATTCCCAGGCGATCCCGCAGACGAGGCAGGAATAAAGCCAAAGGATATTATAGTTGGGGTTAATGGGAAAAAAGTAGAAACCGGCAGGGATCTGACCAGGATAATCGCAAATTTTGGTGTTGGAGAGAAAGTAAAAATAAAACTATTGCGTAACAACAGAAAAAAAACAGTAAATGTTAAGATTGCAAAAAGGAAAGATTCAAAGGCTCTTGCCGGAAAAACCCAGACAGGACAAGAGGATGAACTCGGCATTCGAGTTTCAAAATTAACGCCGGAAATAGCCCGTCGATTCAACATTACAGAACACAAAGGAGTTTTTGTTATAGAAGTAGCGTCAGGCAGCAAGGCTGAATCAGCAGGTGTGCTTGTCGGAGATATTGTAAAGGAGATAAACCGGACAGGGATAAATACTGTGAAAGAATATAACAATATAATAAAAAAATGCAAAAAAGGGGAATCCATTGAACTGCTGATTAAGAGAATGAGTGTTGGATTTCTTGTTATTAAACTGGTTAAATAGGATGAACTTGTAAAAAGTCGATTTTCTTCACTTCATGACCATTTTGGGCGCAATTGAAATATTCATCTAAAATGCAAGAACTCGGCCTGACGGCCTCAAACAGCTTGCATTTCTTGACGATGAACATCTCAATTGCTTTTTCCCCAAAATGCTCAAAAGCCGTTCACAAAAGACTTTTTACGAGATCGTCAAAAATAGGAACCTATCATTATTCGGATGCAGATTCTTTCTCCGGCAAAAATAAACCTGTTTTTACAAATTGTTGGAAAAAGACAGGATGGCTACCATGACCTGCTTTCCCTTATGTGCTGTATCAGTCTTTACGATACTATTTCCCTTTCCTTTCAAGTCAATAAAACGTCTGTTTCCTGCAATAATAAAATGGTTCCGGAGAATGAAACAAATCTAACTGTTAAAGCGGCAAATCTTTTTTTTAAAACATTGAATAAAGCAGAATATGTTCATATTGATATAGATAAACAGATACCGGTTGGAGCAGGTCTCGGCGGCGGGAGCAGTAACGCGGCAGCAGTTCTTTCAGGGTTAAATCGTTATTATAATTTTCCCTTTTCTGCGGACCAGCTTATATCGATGGGTATTACAATCGGATCTGATGTTCCTTTTTTTCTTTTCCGGAAACCGGCTTTAGTTTCCGGTATGGGCGAGAAGCTGGAAAGTTTCAATGGACTTGAGTTGTTACATATTTTATTGATTTATCCCGGCTTCAGTGTGTCAACAGCGGATATATACGGGAAATTGAATTTAGGATTGACAAAATGTAAAAATAAAAATAAGAATTATAGGTTTAAGGAGCAAAAATATGATGTGGTGGCTAATTTGTTCAACGATCTTGAAACGGTTACCGCATCAATATATCCTGATATCGCTTTGGCGCAAAAGGCGCTTTTAACGCATGGGGCCATGGGGGCTTTGATGTCGGGAAGCGGCCCCACGGTTTTTGGCCTTTTCTCAGATATCGATAAAGTTCATGAAGCCTATAATGCTCTTTCAGGTAATAATAGATGGGAGTTATTTCGGGCTGAGATGTTAGTTTAGTTAGTGTCCATCCACAAATGGTAGATTTTGGTTCTTGGCAAGGCTCGAGCGTTTTTGCAACCGCAGGCATAGTGCGCCTATTCTGAGGATTGCAAAAAAGCGAGAACGCCGCCAGGGGCCGAAAGATGCCATTTGTGGATGGACACTTTTCTGGGGCGTCGTCAAGCGGTAAGACACAGGACTTTGGTTCCTGCATTCGGAGGTTCGAATCCTCCCGCCCCAGCCAGTTAAATAATAATTTAATATTAGAATGGTAAATTAAATGAAAGATTTTACAATATTTACAGGTAACGCAAATCCTGATTTTGCAAAAAAAGTATGTGATTATCTTAAAGCGCCGCTTGGTGGAGCCAAGGTTAAAAAATTTAGTGATGGTGAAATACAGATCGAAATCGATGAGAATGTAAGGTCAAAGGATATTTTTATTATACAGTCAACCTGTCCACCGGTTAATGACAATCTCATTGAGCTGCTTCTTATGATAGATGCTTTTAAACGCTCTTCAGCGAGAAGAATAACAGCGGTAATGCCTTATTATGGCTATGCCCGGCAGGATAAAAAAGTGGCGCCACGTGTTCCAATCAGCGCTAAACTTGTTGCGGATCTGTTGACAGTCGCCGGAGCAAACAGGATGATTACTATGGATCTGCATGCTGTCCAGATTCAAGGGTTTTTCAATATCCCTGTTGACAACCTTTTTGCCGCTCCTGTGCTTCTTGAATACATAAAGGAAACTAATTTACATAATCATCTTGTAATTGTTTCGCCGGATGCGGGAGGCGCTGAGAGGGCAAGAGCATTTGCAAAGCGCCTGGGCGCAGATCTTGCTATTATTGACAAACGGAGAGAAGCTCCCAACAAGGCAAAGGCTATGGCGGTAATAGGCGATGTCGCAGGGAAAAATGCTTTTATCCTTGATGACATGGTTGATACTGCCGGCACTTTGATTGAGGCTGCAGACGCTATCATGGCTCAAGGCGCAAAAGAGGTTCATGCTATTTGTTCTCATCCTGTGCTATCCGGCCAGGCAGTTGAACGGATAAGCAATTCTTCTTTAACAAGCCTGGTTGTTACGGATACAATTCCCTTAAACAGCAAGTCTGAAGCGTGTAATAAAATAAAGGTTCTTTCTATCTCAAAATTGGTTGGAGAAGCGATAATACGTAGCCATAAAGGTGATTCGGTTACATCTCTCTTTGTATAAAAAGGTAACTATTTAGTTACAGATTCACACAGATAAACGCAGACAGGTTTAAATATAAGAACATTAAGAATTTACAATCTTGGTGATGATCAGCGTAGATCGGTGTTTGGATAATTAAAAAAGATTTTTTAAGGAGGAGTTTTGGAATTAATTAAACTAAAAACAAATATTAGAACATCTGTTGGAAATGGTCCTGCTCGTGTTTTACGACGTAATAAACAGATACCTGCCGTACTTTATGGCCTGGGGACAGAAACGGTTTTACTTTCAGTTGACATGAAGGCTCTTGAGTTGGCTTTAAAAGGAAGTTCTGTGAATCAGCTTCTTTTAAATCTTGTTATTCAGAATGGCAAAACATACACCAAAACAGCCATGATCAAGGAGTTGCAAATCCATCCGGTTTCGCGGGATTTTCTGCATGTCGATTTTTATGAAATTGTCATGGATCGTAAAATAAAGGTCAATATTCCTGTTGTAACAACGGGAAAATCAGAGGGTGTCGAACAGGGAGGCATGTTGCAGATAATAAGACGTGAACTGGAAGTATTATGTCTGCCGTTCGAAATTCCAGAGCAAATCGAGATAGACATTACAAATCTAGAGATAGGCGATTCTGTGCATGTTAATGATATTGCCCTGGAAGGTAATGCTGAAATTCAGGCAGATGTTAATTTCACAATGCTGACAATTCTTAGCCCCACAGCAGAAGAAGAAGAAGAAGTGTCCGAGGAAGAGGGTGAAGAGGGTGAAGAGGGTGAAGAGGCTGTGGCTGAAGAGGCTGCTGCTGAAGAAGGAAAACCATCTGAAGCCTCTGATAAAAAATAATTAAGTTTTTCCATTTTACGCTGTGTTACTGTAATGAGACCTTTGCAAAATAGTATTTTTCAAAGGTCTCGTTTTTTTTACAATACTATGGAGCTTATCCAAAAATTCTGATCCTACTGCAAAAGCGTGAGAAGCGGCCCAAATTTCCGCAAATTTTCGTCAAATAGGCTTGCTATTCTCCTCAAATTTCCAAAAACTTGGTCTTGCTTTCACACTTTTTCGTTACGGACATAATTTTCGGACAAGCTCCTATGGAGCTTATCCAAAAATTCTGCCGGAATATTACATTGGATTCAAATATGCCGCAAAAGAAAGTATGCCTGATAGTCGGGTTGGGAAACCCCGGCAGTCAATATGTTGAAACTCGCCATAATGCCGGCTTTATGGCGATAGATAAAGTCGCGGATTCTTTCTCTGTCCTAGTAGAAAAAAGCAAGTTTAATGCATTATATGGCCGCGGTCGCATAGAAAACGTAGATGTTATCCTTGCAAAACCCATGGCATTTATGAATAAAAGCGGGTATCCTGTTCAACAAATCGCGGGATATTTCAAGATATCCTGTCAGGATATTCTGGTTATTCATGATGATATTGACCTTGCTTTCGGAAGGTTGCAAATAAAGGAGAAAGGAGGTTCCGGAGGGCACAAAGGTATTAAATCGATTATAGAAGTTTTGGGCAGAGACGATTTTGCCCGTATTCGTATCGGCATCAGCCATGAAAATTTCAGAGACATGTCCGGTGTTTCAAATTATGTTTTGAGCCGATTTAGTCCGGATGAGAGATTGATTCTTCCAAAGATAATTACAAGAACAAAAGATGCTGTCGTAACAATCCTGAGTAAGGGCATTAAAGAAGGAATGAATATTTTTAACAAAAAAAGCATTATGTTATGAGTCGGCTTCAAATTTCCGCATCAATTACAACTATCAATCTAAAAAGCATTCCTAATTTTTATACAGGTTTGTCCAACCTTTCCAGAGCGCTACTTAATTCGCGCTCATGCGCAAGACCGGCCAACTCCCGCAGCTTTTTGCTAATTGGTTTTGAATAATTGTGTGTCATATTTTATAATATTATCAATATCATAAGCCCACAACTGATTTGCAAATGGATGTTTTGCAAGTTCTCCGCCCTGTGCGTCGCACGCAGACAGGGAAAGCGAAAATTTTAACCCAAAGGGTAGATTTCGTCAGGAGCAACTGTCGTAATTCCAATATTAAGAAGAAATAAAGATTGTGTTTGGATTTTACTTGCACCGTCACAAGTAATCTGCTTTTTTAACATCATCCTTTTCTGTTTAATAATATGAAACGTCACTCTATCCAGACATATCGCCGCATTATACAAATTGGTGTAGCTGTAACATTCATCATACTTCCATTGTTGAATCAATTAGGTTTTACTTTTATCTGGGGCAATTTCTTG
>JAUVHU010000083.1 GCA_030593145.1 Desulfobacteraceae bacterium | reverse complement strand
CAAGAAATTGCCCCAGATAAAAGTAAAACCTAATTGATTCAACAATGGAAGTATGATGAATGTTACAGCTACACCAATTTGTATAATGCGGCGATATGTCTGGATAGAGTGACGTTTCATATTATTAAACAGAAAAGGATGCTGTTAAAAAAGCAGATTACTTGTGACGGTGCAAGTAAAATCCAAACACAATCTTTATTTCTTCTTAATATTGGACAGAAAATGGGGACGGGGGAATCTATGTAACGTTCCTCAGTTTATAAGTTTATATCGTCAAGAAATGAATATTGATTTTCCTTTGCGATTTTCTTCCTGTCTTTACACAAACTCCGAAAGAAACAGGTGGAGAAGAGATTTAGGAGGATTTCGTGGCAAAGAAAGCGAGATAGTGAGTTTTTATTTCTGATTATAAAATTGCCTGATTGCGGCGCCTAACCCTGGTATTGTGAAGGATTCGGCGACTATATGAACATCAAAGCCCAGCTCTTTTGCGGTGTCTGAGGTTATCGGCCCTATGCTGGCAATAGTTATGTCTTTCATCAGATCATTGAATTTTTCAGGGGGTATAAGGGCATGAAAATTTTTTACAGTAGATGAACTTGTAAATGTTATAAGATCTATTGTGCCTTCTTCAAGCCGCGACAACAGAAGATCTGCATTATCTCGGACCTCTTCTGTGCAATATGCGGTTATTTCATCGACTTCAGCTCCCATTTTTGCCAGCTCTACAGGAAGAATCGGCCTTGCTTCCTTTGCGCGGGGGAGCAGTATCCTTTTCCCCTTTATGTCTTCATTTGTAAATGCTTCGATGACGGATTCCGCCCTGTAACTTTTTGGCACAATATCGCTTGTTAATCCAAAATCAAACATTCTTTTTGCGGTTGCCGGACCTATGGATGCTGTGCGTAACTTTCCCAAAGAACGCGCATCCATATTGTTTTTAAACAGCCGCTCAAAAAAAGCGTTTACTCCGTTTACGCTTGTAAAAACCAGCCAGTCGCATGTAGCAATATTTTTAATTGCCGCGTCCAGAGGTTTCCAGTCATCAGGCGGAACAACCTTTATAGTGGGGCATTCCAGGCATTCTGCTCCAAGATCGGAAAGAAGTTTGACCAGATCGCTTGCCTGTTCCCTTGCCCTGGTTACAACGATTCTTTTTCCCGACAGCGGCCTGTTTTCAAACCATTTCATTGTTTCTCTTAACTTGACTACCCCGCCCACTACAATTATCGCCGGTGACTTAAGCCCGGCGGATTTAACGCGTTCAACAATGTTATCAAGTGTGCCGGAAACAGTGAATTGCTTTGGAGTTGTACCCCATTGAACCAGAGCTACAGGCATATCGCTTTGCATACCGTGGCTAATGAGCTGCTTTGTGATGTTGGGAAGGTTTTTAACCCCCATCAGAAACACTATGGTGCCCAGGCCCTTTACAAGAGATGCCCAGTCTATGTTTGATTTTTCTTTGGTAGGATCTTCATGGCCGGTAACAAAGGCAACTGTAGAAGTAAAGCTTCTATGAGTCAGCGGAATTCCTGCATAGGCAGGAGCGGCTATTGCAGAGGTTACGCCCGGCACCACCTCAAAAGGTATTCCCGCCTCGATTAGTTCCTCAGCTTCTTCGGCTCCACGACCGAAAATAAAAGGGTCTCCGCCTTTTAGCCGCGCAACAGTTAAACCCATGCTTGCTTTTTCCACTATAAGATCGCTTATTTTGTCCTGGGGTAGAGTATGATTGCTCCCTTTTTTGCCAACATATATAATTTCGGCATTTTCCCCGGCATGTTTAAGAAGAACCGGCGATGCAAGATAATCATAAATTATTACATCCGCATTTTTGATGCATTCCAGACCCTTGACGGTAATCAATCCAGGATCGCCGGGCCCTGCGCCAACAAGATATACTTTGCCTTTAATTGTTTTCATAATAATATTTCGATTCGTTATAAATAATTCTGACCCGTGAACAGTTATCTGTTTTCAAACCTATCTGTGTAAATCTGTGGCCGAACAATTAAAGATTGTTTTTCAGATCTTCCAGTATTTTTTTTGCCCCCATTGAAATAAGGCTTTCCGCAACCTGTATTCCAATGCTTTCAGCTTTGTCCACAGGTCCGGATATTGTGTCTTTTATTATGCGTTTGCCGTCTATTGTTGCAACAAGCCCGCTCAAGGTAAATATATCATTTTCAATTTTACCGTGGGCCGCAATCGGTATCTGGCAGCCTCCCTCCAGGCGAAGCAAAAAAGCGCGCTCTCCTGAAACCACTGTTCTTGTTTGCTGATGATTCAGGGCCGCTATTAGAGGTTTGATCACAGGATCATTTTCTCTGTTCTCGATACACAGAGCCCCTTGACCTACTGCCGGCAGCATTATACTTTCATCCAGATATTCTGTTATTCTGCTTTCAAAACCAAGCCGTTTTACACCGGCTGCCGCAAGAATTATAGCATCCATATCACCTGCTTTAACTTTTTTCAGGCGGGTGTCAAGATTCCCACGTAATGGCAATATTGTCAGGTCCGGCCTTACTCGTAAAAGCTGGGCGCTGCGACGAAGGCTGCTGGTACCTATGCTTGCCCCTGTTGAAAGCTCTGAAAACAAAACACCTTTTTGAGAGATAAGAACATCCTGCGGGGATTCACGTTCCGGAACCGCGCCGATACAAAGCCCATCAGGCACTTCAGCAGGCATATCCTTCATGCTGTGAACAGCGAGATCAATGCGTCCGTCTAAAAGCGCCTCTTCGATTTCCTTTACAAAAAGTCCTTTTCCACCGATCTTTGCAAGAGGAACGTCGAGAATCTTGTCACCTTTTGTCTTTATGCTTACGATTTCAAAGGAAAAGGAGGGATGAATTGATTGAAGGGTTGATTGTACCCAGCCTGCCTGCCATAGAGCCAGGTTGCTTCCTCTTGTTCCGATTTTAATATTGTTGTTCATCAGTGACCACATGTTGAGCAACTAGTTGCTGTGCATCCGGTACACGACGAGTCTGCGGCAGAACTTTTAACTGTTTCACCGCCGCTTCCCTTGCTCATAAAGCCGCAGGCAGACATAAGCCTGCTGATCTTCTTGCTGCTGCATGAAGGGCAGCTCGGTTTTTCTTTTCCAAAAACCAGAATTTCAAAATTCCGGTCACACTTATTACAATGATATTCATAAATCGGCATTACAGTTTTTCCTTATTCTATTTGTTCAATTACACCGGCAGCGATAAGCGGCAACATGATTTCATGATGCCCTACGAGATTAATGCCGGCCCCTCCTCTTGCCGTAGGCCGGTTAACAACATTGACCATCGGACGATACTGCTGGATAAAATCCATATTAACAGTGGTGAAATTATCTACCTTATTTCCCAGATTGCGGACAAGGGTAATAGCCTTTAAAAAAACTTCCGGCAGTATTACCGCAGACCCCACATTCATGTATACCCCTTCTTCCAGTGTAGCGACTACGGATGCAAATATTTTGAAATCCCTGTGGCTCGCGCCGCCGGCCGCTTCCGGATCAAACCCTGGATGCATATGAATTATGTCTGTTCCAATTGCAACATGAACTGTAACCGGTATTCCTAAACGTGCTCCTGCTGCAAGTATACTTTTGTCCATAAAAGGGAGCTTTTTTTCAAGTATAGCCATGCCGACTGATTCGCCAAGCCCCTGCGATTTTTCCCCTGCACGTTTTATCGCGTTGCTTAAAAAGTCGCAGGTCTCTTTAGCCATTCCAAAAGCGCCGCTTCCAATGGACACACTTACATCCTCTGATGTCTGTCCTGTCATAGCTATTTCAAAATCATGGATAATACCGGCTCCGTTCATTGCAACCGCGCTAATAATCCCTCGTTCCATAAGATCTATTATAACAGGATTCAGCCCGACCTTTATGACATGGGCACCCATTGCAAGCATCACGGTTTTATCTTTCATGGATGCAGTTGCAATAGAGGATATTACCCTCTTAATATGATTACCGGCAAGTATATCCGGAAGAGACTCAATAAAATCTTTAAAATATGATCCTTTTTTCCAGGTACTTGCGAAATCGGATGCAGACACCTTGCTCTTTCTTTCTGAAAGAGAATATGTTTTCAGATGGCTTAAATCTATAGGTTTATAAGTATGTGTCATTTTAAGGGAAAAGTGTTCTTTCCATAAGATCGCAAAGAATATGTCCCATGGTTATATGGGTTTCCTGAATTCTTGCTGTTGTATCCGATTCTACAGGAAATGCAAGGTCAGAACACTCAGCCAGTTTTCCGCCGCGACCTGTAAAGCCTATTGTAAAGATCCCCATATCTTTTGCCGTATTCATTGCCTTTATTACATTTTTGGAGTTGCCACTTGTGCTGATACCCCAGGCAATATCATCCTTTTTGCCGATAGCTGACACCTGTTTGGCAAATATTTCATCAAAATGATAATCATTGCCTATGCTCGTTATGACAGAGGTGTCGGTTGTAAGAGCAATAGCTGCAAGAGGCGGCCTTTCAATTTGAAACCGGTTTACAAATTCCGCCGCAATATGCTGGGCATCTGCCGCGCTGCCTCCGTTGCCGAAAATCAGTACTTTATGACCCGAGGCTATGCATGTAACCAGCATGTCCGCCCCTTTAACAAGCAGGTCAATATTGCTTTTTATGCTCCTGTCTTTTACCTTAATGCTTTCTTCAAGTATATTCAGAATAATTTTTTTCATTTTTATTAACTTTTTTAGATTTATAAAAAAATCCGACCTCAACAAGCTTCGGGTATGATTAAATTTAAAACAGGAAACTGTCTGAATGTATTAGAAATCGTTAAGAAAGAACCTGACACGATATTGTTATTTATAAAGAATTGTCTTACTTGTCACAATTATTATTTTTATTATGGACTGTTCTTTCTTTACGATTTCTTATACGTGAGTTTTTCCTGGTTTAAATTTAATTATACCTGAAGCAGCCATATTGTTAAAAAACTAAAATGTTACCATTTTTATTTCTCATCCATCAGCTTCTGAATCTTTTCGATAAATTCCATTGAGTCATACCCAAAAGCATTTGCCTTTTCAAACTCATGTAAAGCATCTTCAAGCTGCTTTTGTTTAAAATACAACTTGCCAAGCCTGTTTCTAAAAAGACCGTTTTCCGGTTCAATATCTATGCTCTGCTGACAAAAAATAATGGTGATTTCAGGATTTTCTCCCTGAACATCGAAAAGATAGCCAAGGGCTGAAAGTGAAGCCGCATCGTTTGGATTGTTTTTTATTGCCTTTTTATAAGCTGATACAGCCTCATCAATCATATGCGCTGCCATGTAACATTCTCCCAGATACAGGTACGCCGTGCCTGACTTTGGTCTGAGCTGTACCGCTTTTTCAAGAAAGAGTCTTCCTTTTTTTAGTTCACCTTTATCAAAAAAAAGTTTTCCGGCATGAAATGCTACTTCAAAGACATCATCTCCTGTACTATCCGCTTTTAGCAACCATTCAAGAGCCTTATCATTATTGTTTATCAATACATTTATAAGTCCCGCATTATATAGAGCCATGACCTCTGTTGCGTCAAGCCTCACGGCCTCCTCAAAATGCTCTATAGCCTTTTCATAAGCGCCCAGAACACCATAGCAAACGCCAATACTGTTATGAATATTTAGATTTGAAGGATCAAGTAGAAGAGCTAACTTGAATTCTTCGATCGCCCCATTAATATCTCCTTCCTGGTACAGCCGGTCTCCACTGATATTTAAGCTTACAGCATCAAACGAAACAGAGCTGCCTGGGCCAATAAGTTCAGCATGCTTGAGAGCTTTATGCGCATTTTCAAGGATACTTGCTTTTTCATAATCTAATGTGGGGTATGATGCAATTCCTATGGAAACCGTCTCTTTTCTGAGCGTTGCAAGCTTTTCCCTGGACTTATCCGCAACTTCCAGGCATGCGGTTCCATTTTTTTCAGGAAAAACACATCCCAACATATTACCATTTATCTGACCCCAGATTCCGTTTTTGCTTTTACATTCCGCGTCAATTATTCTCGCTGCATCAATCAGAGTATCTGTTGTATGCTCGCTCTCTGTTTCATCCTGATTACAGCTGAAATCGTCAATCTGAATAACCATTGCTCCGAATTGTGATAAAGAATCAAGTCTGTTCAGGGCGCAATCGACAAATACTTTGTCAAACAGAATATCCGGAAATTCTTTTTTAAGTTCATCCAGACCAGGATTTGCGTTGCCGGCCTTTTTGCCATGTTGTTTTGAATCTGTACTTGAAAACAGAAACTCACGGGTTGAACAACGATTTTGAAATAGTTTCCGCTGGTTATGTGTCATAATCAGTTCCTTAACGAGACCTTTTCAGCATGTTTTCGCAAGCTGTCGCAATAATCTGGAGTTCGTCATCCTGTATTGTTCTAAGATCCATGACAAATGAATCCTCTTCTATCCTTCCAATAACAGGAGGAGTATTCCTGCGCATGTATTCTTTGATTGCATCAGCAGATATCCCTTTCACCCTTATTCCCGCACATTTACTTGGAAGGTCAAGAAGCGGAAGAGAGCCTCCTCCGGCCCGTGATGAACAATCAATAAGCTTGATCTCCAAGCGGGAATTGCCAATATTTTCCAGCATGCCACAAAGCTGAGCAGCTTTTTTCTCAATAACATTATATGAAAGGGTTAACATTCGCAATGTTGGAATGGCTTCTATCGCCTTTTCCGGCTCTCTGTACAAACGGAGCGTACTCTCCAGCGCCGCAAGGGTAAGCTTGTCAATGCGAAGCGCCCTTGTAAGAGGATTTTGCTTAATCTTATCGATAATATCCTTTTTCCCAACAATAATGCCGGCTTGCGGCCCTCCAAGGAGCTTGTCCCCGCTAAAACTAATGATATCGGCCCCTGTTGCCACAGATTCCTGAACAGTAGGCTCCTTTAACATTCCGTATTTTGAAAAGTCGATAAAAGTTCCGCTGCCAAGATCTTCCATTACCGGAATATGATATTTTTCTCCCAGCTTAACCAGATCATTCAGGGAAACATCAGCAGTGAAACCTACAACGCTATAGTTGCTTGTATGCACCTTTAACAAAAGGCCTGTGTCGCTTTCGATGGCCCTTTCATAATCTCTATAATGGGTTCGGTTTGTTGAGCCCACCTCATTTAAAATCCCGCCGCTTTTTGCCATAACATCGGGGATCCGGAATGAACCGCCGATTTCAACAAGCTCGCCTCTTGAAACAACAACCTTTTTACCTCGTGATATTGTGTCCAAACACAGCAAGACAGCTCCGGCATTATTATTTACAACCATAGCTGCCTGAGCGCCGCTTATTTCACACAAGATATCCTCAACAGCACTATATCTCGATCCACGCTCCCCTTTTGACAGATCGAATTCAAGATTTGAATACCTGCTCCCAATTACCGAAAGGTTGGCAATAGCATCAGCGGCAAGTAATGAACGGCCAAGGTTTGTATGAACAACAACACCTGTGGCGTTAATTGTACGCAGAAGATTTAGCGCCATGGCATCCTTTGCGCCGGCTTTTACCTTATTAAGAATCATGATATCTGACAGGTTTTTTTCGTCAATTTCCTTAACGCCCTCAAGTATTATTTTTCTGTAATCGTCAAGGACTAAGCGGGCGGAATGCAGCAGAACAGATCGAGGAATATTTTCAAAAAAAGAATCTGCGCCCGCGATTTCAAGGATGTGATCAACACTTGGCAACATTTGCAGCCAAGCCTGTTGTTTTTTATTTATTTCCATAAAAGGGTACCTGTTAATACAAACGAATTGATTTCATATCATTTTAAAGTTAATTGTTTCAATAGATTTCTTCGAATGATATAATAAAAAAATATGTAAACACTAAATACCGTGAACCATTGAATGCTTATTTGAAAGGTGTTTGTATGAAAAATATGCTTGTAACAGGGGGATGCGGGTTTATTGGATCAAATTTTATCCACTATATACTTTCAGAATCCGGTTATAAAGGACGGATAATAAATGTGGATAAATTAACTTACGCCGGCAACCCTGAAAATCTCGCTGGAATTGATAAAAAGTTTCCCGGCCGCTATTGTTTTGTAAAGGCTGATATATGTGACAGGCAGGCAATGGAGATGGTTTTTGAAAAACATCAGATCGACTCTGTATGCCATTTTGCCGCTGAATCCCATGTTGACAGATCGATTGTAGAACCGGACGCTTTTATCAAAACAAACATTACCGGAACATTTAACCTGCTTGAGCTGGCCAGATCCCATAAGGACAAAATACTTCTTTTTCATCATATCAGCACAGATGAAGTTTATGGTTCTATTTCTGACGGCAGCTGCTTTACCGAAGATACTCCATACCATCCGAACAGCCCCTATTCCGCGTCAAAGGCCGCTTCCGATCACCTTGTAAGAGCCTATGGGACAACATATGGCTTGCCTGTAACAATCTCTAATTGTTCGAATAATTATGGGCCATATCAGTTTCCGGAAAAACTCATCCCTCTTATTATACTAAACGCTTTTGAAGAAAAAGCTCTTCCTGTTTACGGGGACGGGCTGAACATAAGAGACTGGCTGTATGTCACAGACCATTGCAAGGCGATATGGCTCATCATGCAAAATGGAAAACGCGGTGAAACATATAATATTGGCGGCGACTGTGAAATGCGCAATATTGATGTTGTCAAGATGATATGCGATCTGATAGAAAAAATAATGCCCAGGCCGAACCATCCCCATCTTCAGGAGCTAATTACATTTGTCAAGGACAGGCCTGGTCACGATCTAAGATATGCCATAGACTTTAGCAAGCTGCAAACAGAGCTTGGTTGGGTTCCTGCTGAGTCGTTTGAAACAGGAATAAAGAAAACTATTAAATGGTATATAGATAATAAAAATTGGGTGGATAGAGTTAAAAGCGGGAAATATATGTCGTGGATTAAGCAGCAATACGATTTGTAATGATGAGTTGTTCATGGAACAATGAGCACAAAAAAATTTTATTTCTTTCCTCTTTTGTGCTATCTATAAAATTTAGGAGTTATGTGGTCGTTAAAACAAAAGTGCAATCGCCATACATAAAAATGAAATAAAAGATATAGATCACTATGAACATAAAACCAAAAGTTCCGACCTTACCTTCGCCCCGCCCGATTCTGAAATGGGCAGGGGGAAAACAACAATTATTACCCATCCTCTTATCAAAAACCCCAAAAAAATTTAACAGATACATAGAACCATTCTTTGGCGGCGGAGCCTTATTCTTTGCATTACAGCCTGATAACGCCATCATTTCAGAATCCAATCCGGAACTTATAAACCTCTATCGTATAATCTCAAAAAATGTTGGTAGCCTCATACAAAAACTTTATGAATTCAGGTTGGATAAAGAAGAATATTATAATATCCGAACATTGGATTTTAAAAAACTTTCTCCTGTTGAAGCCGCTGCAAGAACCATATATCTAAATCGGCTTTGTTTTAACGGTCTTTATCGTGTAAATCGAAAAGGTATGTTTAATGTACCGTATGGATATTATAAAAACCCCCGCATAGGTAACCCTGATGGGTTAAAAAGCGCATGCGAAGCCTTAAAAAAAGCTACTATTATCCAAGGGGATTATAAAGATGTTCTACGAAACCATGCTCAACCTGGAGATTATATATATCTCGACCCTCCCTACCTGCCTGTTTCAGAATACTCTGATTTTAAACGTTATACCAAAGAGCAGTTCTATGAAGAAGATCATGTTGAACTTGCAGAGGAAGTAAAACGACTTCATGAACTTGGATGTTACGTTTTATTGACGAATTCCAACCATCGGATGGTCTATGAGCTGTACAACGGTTTTGAAATCGAAGTTATTCAAACTCGCAGGAATATCAATAACAAAGGCAATAAACGTAAAGGGGAAGATGTTGTAATCTATATTCCTCCACGTCGGTATTTTCTCATAAGCTCAGTTCCACCTAAATTACCAAAGCAGGTAAAAAGGTATCCTTCTACACGTTTTATGGGGAGCAAGCAATCCCTTTTAGAGCATATATGGAACGTAGCATCACAATTTGAATTTGAAACCGTACTTGATATATTTAGCGGAAGCGGTGTTGTTGGATATATGTTCAAATCGTTCAACAAACAGGTTGTAAGCAACGATTATATGGCTATGTGTGCCACATTTGCCGAA
>JAUVHU010000081.1 GCA_030593145.1 Desulfobacteraceae bacterium | reverse complement strand
TTCTCGGAGCTACGGGAACGATTCCGATAGACAGGTTTCATCGCTGGTGGACCCTCATTTCCGCCAATTATCTTCATGGAGGGATAGTTCATATCCTGTTTAATATGATGGCCTTTAGCCGGTTGGCTCCTCTTGTTAACAGCGAATATGGTACTTATCGCATGATTGTTATTTATACAGTAGGCGGCATTGCCGGATTTTTCATTTCGTACCTCGCAGGTGTTGGGTTTACTATCGGCGCTTCCGCGGCTGTATGCGGACTGATGGGCGCCAGTCTCTATTATGGCAAAGCCAGGGGAGGCGTTTATGGCCAGCTCATTTATAAACAAATTGGGGGATGGGCCGTAGGGATTTTTCTGTTTGGCTTTATTGTTCCGGGCATTAATAACTGGGGTCATGGCGGGGGAATTTTAGCGGGCGCAGCCCTTGGTTTTTGGTTAGGATTTCAGGAGAGAAAGACGGAAACCGGTTTTCATAAAATCCTGGCCGGCGCTTGCATTGCGCTGACTGTGATTGCGCTGGTATGGGGAGTTGTCTCTGCCGGTTATTATCGCATGGCAGGGCTTGGTTGAGAGATGAAACCTTGAACTTAAACAAAATTGCAACTATTCGGCCACAGATTAACACAGATAAACGCAGATGGGTTTAAATACAGTAATCACTCAGGCACAGAGGGGCAAAGGCACAGTGGCACAAAGAAAAATAAAAACATATAGAGATTTGCAGGTACGGCAAAAACCAATGACTTTAGGCAAGCCAACTATGCGCCTTTGTGCCTTTGCCACTCTGTGCCTGAATAGTATAAAATTTGTATATGATAATAAAAGAAAAAATATCAGTGAGGATCAGCGTAGATCTGCGGCCGAATTGTTATACAAAAGTCTCATAGCTGGATCTGGTTTAGTCTGAAATAAAACCCTTTTTTCTGCATTAATTCATCATGTGAACCTGTCTCGATTATCTTTCCTTTGTGGAGCACAATTATCCTGTCCGCGTGCCGGACTGTTGAAAGTCGATGAGCTACGATTATTGATGTTCTGTTTTTTATCAGGTTAAAAAGAGCCTTCTGGATTCTGCTTTCAGTCTCAGAATCGATATAAGAAGTTGCCTCATCGAGTATAATAAGATCAGGATTGCTTGCAAAAGCCCTTGCAATGGAAATAAGCTGGCGTTCACCGCTTGAAACTGATGCTCCGCTTTCAGAGAGAATGGTATCAAGGCCTTCCGGCAGCCTGTTTATCAGTGTTTTGCAATTTGAAGCTTCTAAAACTTGGCCCATCATTTCTTCTGAAATATCCGTTTTTCCCTGGCTGATATTATCCCGAATGGTTCCTGAGAACAAAAATGGATCCTGTATAACCAGCGCCATTTTTGATCTGACAACAGAGGTCTGATAATTTTTTATATCGATTCCGTTTATTGTGATCCGTCCTGATACAGGATCGTAAAACCGTGCAAGCAGATTTATTAAGGTTGTCTTTCCGGAACCGGTCCGGCCGACGATGGCGATGGTTTCTCCTGCTATGAGTTTCAAGGAAACTCCTTTGAGCACGGTTTCATCTGTAATGTAACTAAAGGAAACATTCTCTAACGCGATTTCATGAATTTTATCAATGGAAAGTGGGCTGGAACCAGAACTGACAACCGGCTGCGGCATGCTTTCCCTGTTGTCTAAAATCTGGAATATCCTTTCGGCGGAAGCCATAGCATTTTGCATGATATTGTATTTTTCAGCTATGTCTCTTATCGGCCTGAAGAACATCTTCATATAGGCAATAAAGGCAACAAGGGAACCAAGGCTTATGTTTTCCGCGATAACTCCGCTTCCGCCATAATAGATGATAACAGCAAGGGCAACGGCTCCGAGAAGCTCTATGACGGGCATGAAGACTGCAAAGATCCTGACCTGTTGCATGCCTGCCCGATAATTTTCATGATTCAGCCTCGCAAAATTATGGTAATTTCTCTTTTCATGCAAAAAAAGCTGGATAACCTTTATTCCCTCAATAGTTTCCGCAACCCTTGTGTTTATCTGAGCGATTTTTATTCTTAAAGTCCTGAAAGCATCACGGGCACGAACTGAGAAATGTACGGAAGCATACAAAACAAAAGGAAGAACGATAAAGGAAACAAGAGCAAGCTGCCAGTTAATGCTGAGGAGCACGAGAGATATCTCGATCAGTAAAAACAGATCCTTGAAAACAAAGGCAATTACAGAAGTGAAAAGCTCGTGCATGTTCTGAATATCATTTGTAACCCGTGTTACAAGACGTCCCACAGGATTGCGGTTAAAAAACGCTATTGACAGGCCCTGGATATGTGTAAAGAGCCGTATTCTTAAATCATGCATTATCTTCTGGCCGGCGAGCTCCATGATCATTATCCGGATAAAATTAAGCACAAAGTTTATTATTATTATGGCGAGAAAAATGGATGTAATACCGGTTATTCCTGAAAGATCTTCCTTACGCAACACAGCAAGCTCTTTTTTGCTTAACCGTGATAGTTTATCAAATGGGATATAAGCAAAATTACCATGTTTTTCTAATAAATCCGGCTCCAATAAATCCGATCCCAATAAATCCGGCTTGAACAAATCCGGATAATTGTTGACCACTGTTTTTATTTCCGGGTCCGATATGTCAGCCCTCAAGAATCTTGTTTTATGTCCGGTTTTATGTTTTGCAGAATCCCTGTTTTCGAGTTTGTCAGGCGCGATTTGCGGCACGATATACCTGTCGATTGCTATCTTTGTAATGTAAGGAAGAGAAAGATCGAGCAGCGTTATAAAAACAACGAGAAGAATCGAACAGGCAAAAAGGACTTTATACGGCAGGGTAAAAGGGTATAGACGCTTCAGCAGCTTGACATCATAAGGCTTGCCGAGCTTCTTTTCTTCAAAGTATCCAAAATCAGTGCGCATTCAATTCCTCTTCTATTTCCTGAAGCCGAAATGTTTTTGCGTAGTATTTATCATATTCCATTAATTCGGCATGTGTGCCTGATTCCACAATTCCGCCCATGTCAAGGGCGATAATCTGATCGGCAAATCGAACTGCGGAGAGCCGGTGCGAGACAATGATTATCGTTTTTTCACCTGCCATAGACCTGATGCTGTTAATGATATCATTGCCTGTTTCAACATCCACCTGGCTGATGGGATCGTCAAAAATCAAAACAGGCGCTTGTTTCAGCATGGCACGGGCAAGGGCAAGGCGCTGTTTCTGCCCGCCGGATAGAATTACTCCCTTTTCGCCTATGATGGTATCAAAACCATTATTAAACAGCTTAATGGTGTCGTATAAAGATGCTTTTTTTGTCGCTGTTATTAACGCTGAATCTTTAATTTTATTATTGCCGAACATGATGTTTTCTCTGATTGTGCCCGCAAACAGAAACGGTTCCTGGGGCACAAATGAAATCAGGGATCTTAAATCAAAAATCCGTATTTGGGATATGTCGATATTATCAATCGAAATGCGGCCCGAGGATACATCAAAGAGCCTGGGTATAAGACTTATAAGGGTTGTTTTGCCGCTTCCCGGAGGGCCCACAATACCCAGAGTCTTCCCCTTATCCACCATGAAATTTATTTTGTTTAATACAGGCAGATTTTTGTGCTTATAAGCAAATGACACATTTTCAAAAATAATTTTACCCTCTGCATCTGTTATGGATCTTGCGCCGGGTATGTCCACAATATCGGGTCTTGTCTGTAATATCCTGTCGATCCTGTCTAACGATGCTCTTCCCCGCTGGAGAAGGTTGATGACCCATCCCATAGCCATCATCGGCCATGTTAAAAGTCCTATATAGCTTATGAAGGCTACGAAATCGCCCGGTGTTATGGTTAGACCTATGGTTTGCCGCCCACCAAGATATAGCACTATTGCAAGACTTAGATTTGAGAAAAGAAGCATCATGGGAAAAAAGGAACCGGTAATCCTGGCCAGCCTGAGATTTTTGTCAATATAATCCTTTGATACAGCCTCAAGCTTCAAAGACTCTTCTTTTTCCCTGTTATATGCCTTTATAATGCGTATGCCCGCAAACCGCTCCCTTACAGCCTCTGTCAAATCCGCAAACGTTTTCTGCACTTCACCGTAAAGCCGGTGCATCTTTTTGCTGAAAAAACGGGCGCCGAACACCACAAAAGGCATAGGAATTAATGCGATTAATGTCAGCAGCTTGTTGATATACAGCATGAAGCCTATAGCTGCCGCGCCCAGCACAATGGCGTCTGTAAGGGCTACCATGCCCATGCCTATTGCCATGCGAATATGTTGAATGTCGTTGGTTGCATGTGCCATCAGATCGCCGGTTTTTACCCTGTCGAAATATGAAGCTGAAAGCGTTTGAATATGCGCAAAAAGGATGTTTCGCAAACCTTCTTCAGCCCTTCTTGAAGTTCCTATGAGACAGCGACGCCATCCATACCTGAACAGCGCTATCATTACGGCGATTGCCACAATATAAAGGGCATATGATGACAACTTGGTTAAATCGATATTAAATAATGTAAGATCGTCAACAACCCATTTAATTATCCTCGGGACAATAAGCTGCAGTATATCAACAGCGATCAGGCAGATGAGACCAAAGATAATTAAATATCTGTTTTCAGAAAAATATGGTTTTATTAAATGTAATGATTTCATTGGACCTAAATTGAGCAATTAGCGATTAGCTTTTAGCTATTAGTCATATTATATCAAGATGTTATTAAATAATAACATTTCACACAATGGGTGAAAATCGAATCGCTGGTAACCACCCGAAATAATACCTGCCGCGACGGGCGCGAGCACGGCGGGAGAGCTAACCGCTAATTGCTAAGAGCTAATTACTTATCTTAGGTTGGATTAACATTTACGTACTCTGTGCCTCTAATGAGCGAAGCGAATGGGTGGTAATATAATGCTTTTTACTAAAGAATCAGCCTGTGGTCAAACAACTTAATAGCATCCGCAGATTGACTTTCATGGGACTGATTGTTATTATTTAAAGTTATGAAACTTGGAAATATTATTGAATATATAGACCGCCAGAGAATAATATGCGCGGTTATTATGGAAGTTAAAAACAAGAAGCTGCGGCTACTTACGGAAAATGACCGGGAAATAAAACTTTCCCTGAGCCGGGTTTCACATAAATCCGGCACATGTCTTGATCTGTCTTTGAGCAGATATGAGCTGGTTGCAGCTTTAAAGGCGGGAGCAAAAAAGCGGAAAGATTTGGTCAGCAGCGTGAATATCAAGGAACTGTGGGATATATTACACACAGAGCAGGAATGGGTTGATCTGGCTACTATGACCGAATTATGTTTTCCGGGCAGCCCTGACGGCGATCACGAGGCGGCGGTTGTCAGGGCAATTTTTAATGACAGGCTCTATTTTAAGTTTGACCATAATCGTTTTTCCCCGAATTCAGAAAAGCGGGTTGAGCAAATCGCTGCCCATAGAAGAAAAGAGGCCCGAAGGAATCTGGTAATAGAGGAAGGCGGAGCATGGCTTAAAATGGCCGTTCAAGATACAAGCTCTTTTTCGTCTGATTCCCTGTCCGGAGATCAATTAGAATATGTAAAAATATTAAAGTCCTTTTATCTGTTTGAAAAGGAAAGTCTCCATTATGCTCTTGGCAAAGCAATGCTTGAAAAAGCGGGCATGAGAGCTGGTGAAGCTGTTTTTCAGCTTCTCGTAAAACTGGGTGTGTGGGATAAAAATAAAAATATTGAACTGTACAGATATAAAATCCCGATCTCTTTTCCTGCGGAGATAATGAAAAAAGCGGCAGAAATGGCAGGGCTCACGACTGACAGAGGGATTGGTCGAGAAGATTTGACAGAGCTTTCCGTTATTACGATAGACGGACAGTCAACCACAGACTTTGATGATGCTTTAAGCATTGAGGATAAGGGCGATCATTACAGACTTGGTATTCATATATCCGATGTGGGTCATTTTATCAAAAAAGGGGATATTATTGACCAGGAAGCCCTTGCCCGCGGCAGCTCAATATATATGATGGACCAGAAGATTTCCATGATACCACCTGAGCTTTCCGAAGATCTTTGCAGTTTGAAGGCCGGGGAGTTGCGTCCGGCTATCAGTATTATGGTGAAGATAAGTCAATTTTACGAAATACTTGATTATGAAATTGTGCCGAGCATTATCAGGGTAAAACAGCAGCTTACCTATTATGATGTAAACACGGTTGCAGATGGCGATAAGGAAATTGTTACTCTTCATGCTATAGCAAAAAACTTCCGTGAATACAGACTGTCCCGTGGGGCCGTTCAAATAACTCTGCCTGAAATAAATATCCAGAAGAATGAGAAGGAAGAACTATCTGTAACCAGGATAAACAGGGAGAGCGCTGGAAGGATGCTTGTCGCGGAAACCATGATTATGGCAAACTGGCTGATGGCACGGTTTCTGGCAAAACATAACGTGCCCGCGATCTTCAGATCTCAGCCAGAGCCACGGAAGCGCCTTTATAAAAAAAATGAGGGGACCCTGTTTCAAAACTGGATGCAGCGAAGACTGCTCAGCCGTTTTATGTTAGGCTGTAAACCGGAACATCATTCAGGACTCGGACTGGATTCCTATGTTACAGCGACTTCGCCTATCCGGAAATATTATGATCTTGCAACTCAGCGGCAGATACGAGCAACTCTTGGCCTTGAGGAACTTTGTACTGCTGATGAAATAGAACGCGCAACACAGCTTCTTGCGCAGCCGATGAGCTGTGTGTCAAAGATGCAGTACAGCCGTCGCAGATACTGGTTGCTGAAATATCTTGAAAAAAGGATTGGGCAAAAAGAAGAAGCAATTGCGCTCTGTAAACTGAAAAACGGTTACCAGGTGCTTATTCCCGAATATATGCTGGAATGTGAACTGCCTTTGTCAAGCGGTATAGAGTTAAAACCCGAAGATCTGATTCAAATCAGAATACAACATGTAAATGCAAGAAAGGATGTGATTTCCGTTTTTATGGGATAGGGGCTTTAAAAGAATTGCGATTCCTGCAGATTACAATCCAATATCAAGGACGCTGTGAACATCGAACATCCAACGTCCAACGTCGAATTTTGAATAAGGAATTTTGCCAATTAAAAATAATTTGAAGAGCGGAGTGACATCATTATTCGATGTTCGACGTTCATCTTTTAACATTGTGTGACCATTTAAAATCATTTACCTGCACTGTTTTGTAGGGACTACCTAAAGTCGCTCCTGTTTGGCAACCTGTTAATAAGATCGCAGATCACTTAATACGCGTGTGAACGCATAGCAGCAACCCCTTTTTCAGATATACTGTGGCTGTATTTTCAACCATCACATTGCTGATTCCGCGAGTGGAGCCGAGCTGCAATGTACTGTCTTTTAGAGGATATTCCAGACCGCTCAGAGTTACGCCTTTGACTTCCTGGTCAAGAGCTGTAAGTGAAAGAATATCCCCTTTTTTCCCATTCAAGATAAACTCTTCACCGCCACGCAAAAGTGTGATTTCCTGATTTTCTTCGATAAACTTAAGCTTTACGCCGGAAAACTCCGGCAATGTCAGCAGTAGAATGTTGGCTATAGACATATCCCAGCGTGCGCCCAGCGCCCCAAACACGAGGATTTCATCAGCTCCCCTGTCAACCGCCAGCTCAAGAGCCAGTTCCAGATCGGTTTGATCTTTGCGAGCAGGATAACGGATGATTTCGACGCCTGAACTCTGCAATTTATTTAATCCATCAGGATCAAGTGAATCAAAATCTCCTATAACCACAGAAGGTGTTATCCCTATTGCCTGGCAGTGATGCATCCCTCCATCAGCGGCAATAAGCAGATCGTCAGGCATAATAACAGCTCCGGGTTCAGGAAGATGCTTTATAATGCCATTTGCAAATATAACTGCACGCATAAATTTTTCCCGTTCGTCAAGTTATTAGCCACAGACCCACACGAACAAACACGGACTTTCAGATTGTAATTATCAGAAATTTACAAACTCATTTTTACTACGGAGCGGACAGGCGAATTAAATTTAAAAATGGAGTAATGGAATTATAAAACCCACTTTTTTGAGTTTGTAAATTTCTGATTATATTGTTTTCTGCATTTTGAATATCGAACAAGGAATGTCGAAATGTAAGCAAAGAATCGTGAACTGTAAACGGTTATTTTTATAACTTATCAAGCAAATCACAAAACAGCCGCACACCAAAGCCGGTGCCACCTGCGCCGCAGTATCCATGCCCCTTTTTGATATAGGCTGGTCCAGCGATATCAATATGAACCCACCTGGTGTCTCCGACAAACTCCGACAGAAAAAGAGCGGCTGTAATAGCGCCGCCCCAGCGTGAGCTGCTTATATTCTTTATGTCGGCCAGATCGCTCTTGAGAAGCTCTTTATAATCATCGGGCATGGGCAGGCTCCAGCAGCGTTCATGAGTCTTTTTGCCGGATAATTCTATAATTTTTACCAGCTCATCATCAAAAGAAAGTACTCCAGCGATTTTTTCTCCTAATGCTATAACGCATGCTCCGGTCAGTGTCGCTATATCAATAATGGTATGCGGTTTATATTTTTTTATACAAAAGGAGAGCGCGTCTATCAATATCAGCCTGCCTTCCGCATCTGTATTTCCTATTTCAACTGTTTTGCCGGCATAGCTTTTTACAACATCTCCAGGACGGCAGGCGCTGCCTGACGGCATGTTTTCAACAATCGGGATTACTCCGACAACTTTAACTTTTGGTTTAAGTTTCGCAACCGTAATAAGGGTGGCCGCAACAGCGGCAGCGCCGGACATGTCTATCTTCATGTCTTCCAAAGAACCGGTGGGTTTTAAATTTATGCCTCCGGAATCAAAAGTAACGCCCTTGCCTACAAGAGCTATGGTCTTTTTGGCGCCTTTGGGACTGTATTCCAGAACAATCATCCTTGACTTGCTGTGACTACCTGCCCCAACGGCAAGCATTGCTCCAAACTTTTTCTGTTTCAGCTCTTTTTCATTAAGCACGCTTACTTTAAGTTTTTCTTTTCCGGCTAAAGTTGTAATCGATTTTGCAAACTGTTCGGGTTTTTTGTCATTAGACGGAGTAGTGACCCATTCTCTTGCCAGGATGGTTCCAGCGCAAACAGTTGAGACACGTGTTAGTAATCTCCCGTATTTTTTTACCATATCAGCTTTTACAAGCAGGTTAATCCTCTTTAATGGTTTAAGCTTTTTTTCTTTTTTATATTTGTTAAAAACATGATTTCCAAGAAATGCCCCTTCCATCATAGCTTCTATTGCTGACGTAACATTTATCTTTATATTTTTACCACGAGGAAAGGTTATAAGAACTTCCGGAAGATTTATTTTCACGCATTTTTTTACCGCTTTGCCCGCAAATGCCCGCAACGCTTCAGGGTCGATTTTTTCCAGCTTGCCAAGCCCTATTAATATAACTCTCTTTGCCTTTACTTCTCCAGGATCGTAAAAAATTACTTCATCACCCTTTTTGCCTGTAAACTCCTTTAGCTGCTTTGCTTTTTTAATAAGCAAGGATATCGTTGGATTGTCATGAATTGTTTTATCTTCGCAAACAGGTATAATCAGTATTTCTGTTTTTACTTTTTTCAGATCAACAGATGTCAGTTTAAGCATGTTTTTCCTTTTTTAAATGGCGAATCAAAGCTTAGGCGATTTTATTATTAATCACCACGAAGAACACGAAGGATTTTTCTTTCTCTTCTCGTCCTTCGTGTTCTTCGTGGTAAAAAATATCACTGCAACCCACCTGAGGCGGACAAGCGCAGTAGATGGAACTTTTTACGACGCCATCAGTTTTCAACTGTCAAGTACTTCTCTAACCGTCTTAGAAAGCTGTAACATATTAAATGGTTTTTGAATAAATCCATCACAATCACCGCTCATTATTTTACTCGCCTGGTCGTCAACACTATATCCACTGGAAAGTAAAACCTTTATATCCGGTTTTATCTCCTTAAGAACATTATATACATGACTCCCGGACAGATCCGGCATAATCATATCCAATACAACCAATGTAATTTTATCCTTGTCTTTTTCAAAAATTTCCAGAGCCTCTTTTCCACCTCTGGCGACAAAAACATCATAGCCCATATTACTGAGCATTTCCCGGGAAACATTAACAATTATTTCCTCATCGTCAACTATCAAAATCGTCTCGGTTCCATGCAGAATCTCATCTTCTGCATCATCCCGCAGTTGACTAACAATTCGTGCTTCTACAACCGGCAGGTAAAAATCAAATGTCGTCCCCTCACCCTTTTTGCTGTTAACATTGATTAGCCCACCATGATTTTTTATAATACCATAAGCCGAAGCAAGCCCAAGTCCTGTACCCCTGCCCAACTTTTTGGTTGTAAAGAATGGCTCAAAGATATGCTGCCGGGTCTCTTTATCCATACCAACTCCTGTATCGATCACAGAAACCATAACAAACT
>JAUVHU010000066.1 GCA_030593145.1 Desulfobacteraceae bacterium | reverse complement strand
TTATTATGCCACGATCAGTTGGATTATGATGCGGTGAGGTTTTCAGATATGAAATTGACTCCCATGAAAAAGGCTCATGCCGGCACGGCAGTATCGAGTTGTTTGTAAATACAGGGTCTGATTCGAGTTTGTAGCGTGAAGAGGCCACAGCTCTTTTCCACATGGCTGTGTGAGGAATGGGTGAATAATAGGCTATGACAGGTGTTATATTGTTTTGTTTGACGGTTTTGATGGAATCTTCAATGGAGCTTATCGTTTGTCCGGGCAGCCCTGCAAGCAGATATGCGCCGACCTGATCTTTGTTAAAACCGGCATTTTTCAGATATGCGACAGCCCGCATAAATTCATCCTCGGTTACCTTTTTGTCAAAATCCTTTCTTTTTTCAAAAGCCGCGGTCTCAAGCCCAAGGCGCAGGGTTTTAAAGCCCGCTTTATACGTCAGGCTTGCTGTCTGATCCGAAATATAGCGGACATGTACAGCATTTGGAGTATGAAAACGCACATTTATACCTGTTTCAACTATTTTTTCAAAAATTGGGACAGCATGCTTTTCAGAGTCCATAAGAAGCGCGTCATCATAAAACACAAAGTCTATTACATCATATTTTTCATGCCAGTAGCTTATTTCTTCCACCACAAATTCCGGACTTCGCAAAACTCTTTTTGGATTTAAAAAGTGTGATGCGCAGTACGCGCAGGAAAAAGGGCATCCAATTGATGTGACAATGGGGATGTAAGAAATTTTTCTTTGCAGATCAAATGCAGGATAAGGATATGTGTCAAGATTATCCGTGTTATATTTTGGACTGACAGCAAAACCTGTAAACTTTTCAGCCAGTTTGAGGATATGTTGATCTGCGGGACCGGTTACGATCCTGTCTGCGCCCGAATGATCATTTGCGTGATCCCTGCATAGACTGGCATAAATACCGCCAAGAACCACCGGTGTGTCAGGATATATTTCTTTAATGATATCAATAGAGTGTCGAACACCCTGATACCAGTATGTCATAAGGGAGGTAACAAGAACAAGATCCGGTTTTGGTATGGATAAAAGGTCCTCTCTGAACCATTCTTCCCTGATTCCGTACCTGGAATAATTCCTGGGGACATCCTCAAGACCGTCGGGTTTGGAAATCCTGGTTTTTAAATACGGGCCACTGCCGTATCTTGCATGAGGATCGGTTTTAGGAGCTTTGGGGTGAAACCTGTCAAGACAGTCAATATAGAAAACATTATATCCGTGACATCGAAGGATGGCGGCAAGGCTGAGAAGTCCCATCGGCTTTGCCCAAAAATCGTAAGCCGCAAAGTCGCAGATCCAGGGATTTACAAGCAGAATATTTGGATTGATGATTGATGATTGTCGATTGATGATTGTTGGAATCGCTCCTGCCCGCTATCGCGAGTTCTACTCAATGATCTTCGTCCTTTTGTTGGCTCGCTCAGGCGAGGCGGGCGGGTCGCTTTATCTTTTCAATCGACAATCATCAATCGACAATCATCAATCCTTAGACTTCTATTTTTTATCATCCTGCGTAAAGTACCGCATCGAGGTTTTTTTCAATTCTTCGCGGCTGAAGAGAAGTGTATATGTATCGACCGAAGTTGCTTCCGACATCTTGCGCGCTGTTTCCCTGCACGATTCTTCATCCCTGGCATGAACCATGGTGTAGAGGTTGTATGGCCAATCGCTATTCGGGTTTCTCCTGTAACAGTGTGAAACCTGTTTGAAAGACGCCATCTTTTTTCCAACCTCAATTATGCGTTTTTCGTCAACCTTCCAGGCCACCATGGCATTTGCCTTAAATCCTGTTTTCTGGTGCCGTATGGTTGCGCCAAAACGCCGTATTACGCCCCTGTCGCAAAGTTCTTTTAATTTTTCCAGAAAAGTATCTTCTGAAATACCTAATTGCTCTGCCATTTCGAGATACGGCCGCTCTGTGATTGGAATGTCGCCCTGGATTGAGGCCAGAATCATTTTTTCAAGTTTTGTCAGCATTTGTTAGATTTTTCCCCTTTTCTCTCTTTGCTCTCCGCTCTTTTCTCTCCGTTTTCTTAACCTATAAATGTCAAGGATCGTTAGATTCGGACAGCCTCCTCGGAAAACATGGAACATATATCCTGCTCTGTTGCTCTGCATATACCATTTTCAGTAATAAAACCTGTTACAAGCCTTGCAGGAGTGACATCAAAAGCAAAGTTCGCGGCAGGACTGGTTTCCGGAGGAATGAGAACACTTTTTATCGCTCCCCGGTCAAAACCCTGCACATACCTTATTTCGTCAGGATCACGCATTTCTATGGGTATTTCCTTTAAGCCGTCTCTTAAGTTCCAGTCAAAAGTGCTGGATGGAAGGGCAACATAAAAAGGTATGTTGTTGTCCATGGCTGCCAGCGCTTTAAGATATGTTCCGATTTTATTGGCAACATCGCCTGTGCGGGTAGTCCTGTCAGAGCCGACTATCACAATATCAACCATCTTGCTTTGCATCAGGTGGCCGCCGGCATTATCTGTTATCACGGTGTGTTTGACGCCCTGTTTACCAAGCTCCCACGCAGTCAGTCTTGCGCCCTGGTTAAGGGGTCTTGTTTCGTCCACCCAGACATGAATATCTATGCCGTTTTCAAAGGCCGCATATATCGGAGCGGTTGCTGTCCCGTATTCTATGCAGGCAAGCCATCCCGCATTGCAGTGGGTAAGGATATTGACTGTTTTGCTTTTCTTTTTTTTGCTGATATCCTTTATAAGGGTTAAACCGTTTTCGCCGATTTTCCTGCACCGGCAAACCTCATCTTCGACAATTTTATCAGCCTGGTTTTTTGCAATTTCAATTTTTTTTAAAGAATCATCAACCTTTAAAATTTCGGACAAAACCTTATCAACAGCCCAGGCAAGATTGATCGCGGTCGGCCTTGAAGATTTTATCCTGCCGCACTCTTTGATCAGGTAATCATTATTTATAGTTTTGTCCGGGGAATTTATGGCCGCAAGATATACGCCGTATGCCGCTGTCGCGCCGATCAACGGCGCACCCCTTACATACATTTCTTTTATGGCCGTTATAATGTCATCCACATTTTTAAGATCAACAACGACAAATTCATGTGGAAGAAGCCTCTGGTCTATGGCCTTAACGATCTTTGAATTTTTTTCCAGCCATATCGGCCGGATATTTTTGCCATCTACTTTCATGTTTTGATCAGATGCCTGATAAAAGTTTCTACTTTTTCGTGGTAAAATCCTGATGTCCTTTTTTGTGTAATTCGGCTAAACTATCAAACAGGATGTTTTGCGTCAATCACATAATAATTGTTCCATTCTTCCGACTTGCAAAATAACCGGCATGATGTATTGTACAAACAGCTGTTTATAACTTTTTCATATTCAGACAGAGGGTATTGCCAATGAAAGATATAAAGATTGCTTTGGCTAAAATTATTAATTTTGTCACATACGATGTCTGGAGAATTCGTCTGGATAATCTTTCTGCGGGTAAATCCTTTCTTGTTAAGCAACTCAGGATTTTTCTTCTGGTGATCCGCGGGTTTTATGAGGGCAAATACCAGGCAAGGGCATCATCACTTACCTTTTATTCCCTGCTTTCCATAGTTCCTGTTCTGGCAATGGCTTTTGGGATAGCCAAGGGTTTTGGTTTTGAAAAGATGCTTCAGACACAGCTTTTGGAAAGATTCTCCGGCCAGGAAGAGATATTGATACATGTAATAAAATTTGCCACTTCACTTCTTGAAAATACAAAGGGAGGCATTATCGCGGGCATAGGGCTGGCAGCATTGTTCTGGACGGTAATAAAGGTGTTGGGCCAGATAGAACATTCATTTAATGAAATATGGCAAATAAAGAAACAGCGAACCCCTGTGAGAAAGATCAGCGACTATCTTTCCATAATGCTTATCAGCCCTGTTTTTGTAATCATGTCAGGCAGTGTTACGGTATTCATAACCACCCAGATTACCCTTATTACAGAAAAAATATCTCTTTTGGGGTTTTTCAGCCCTGTTATATTTTTCTTTTTAAAATCAATTCCTTTTTTCCTGATATGGGTGCTGTTTACCTTTATTTACATAATAATGCCGAACACCAGGGTTAGTCTTAAGTCCGGTTTGTTGGCAGGCGTACTTGCGGGCACTCTTTATCAGCTTCTCCAGTGGGGATATATTGACTTTCAGATTTTGATAGCAAAATATAATGCCATATATGGAAGCTTTGCCGCATTACCACTGTTTTTGATATGGATGCAGCTTAGCTGGCTGATCGTTCTACTGGGGGCGGAAATTTCCTTTGCCCATCAAAATGCCGACACATACGAATTTGAACAGGATTGTTCGCACATAAGCGCGTCATTTAAGAGGCTTCTTTCTCTGCAAATTTCCCATCTTCTGATAAAAAATTTTTCAAAGGGAGAAAAGCCCTTAATTGCCGCTGAAATAGCTAATACCCTGGAAATGCCTATCCGTTTAGCACGCCTGATACTTCATGAACTCGTAGAAAGCAGAATAGTTTCCGCAACCAATGTTAATGGAGACAAAGATCCAAGCTATCAGCCTGCCTGTGATATTAACCTGTTAACAGTAAAGTATATTATTGAAGCTCTGGAACAAAGAGGGGTTGACAGCATACCTGTTGCCCAAACAGATGAATTAAAGAAATTGTCAGAAACAATGAAAACTTTCTGGAAAGAAATTGAAATGTCCCCAGCTAACAGGCTGTTAAAGGATCTGTAGAAAAGACATTTGGCAGCTTATAACATTCACAATTTTATGATCTCATTATTTTGGTAAAGCTTGTATGCGTTATGAAGGCAACATAATCCGTCCTCCAAGCGAGGCCAATAGTATTCTGCTACAGGTTACTGTCGGGTGTTCACGCAACAAATGCACATTCTGCGGCACATATAGAGGCGAGCGCTTTAAAATAAAGCCGGATTCCGTTATTATGGAAGATATAGCGTTTGCCGCCGAATATTGCAAACGCCAGCGGCGTGTGTTTATCTGCGACGGAGACGCGTTGATTGTTCCCCAAAAAAGACTGTTGAAAATTTTAATGGAAATCAAAAAACAACTCCCATGGGTAACCCGTGTGGGATTATATGCTAATGCCAAAAGCCTGAAAATAAAGACTCTTGATGAACTCAAGACGCTGAAAGACCACGGACTCGGTATCGCCTACATGGGTCTTGAAACCGGCGACGATGTTACCTTAAAGAAAATCAACAAAGGCGCAACTACCAACGACATGATCCAGATGGGCAGAAAGGCACGATCAGCCGGAATCAAACTTTCAATTACCGTGTTGTTGGGAATTGCCGGCAAAAAACGTTCCAAAATACATGCTCAGGAAACCGGACGGGTGCTTTCAGCTATAGATCCGGAACATATCGGAGCCCTCAGCCTTATGCTTATTCCCGGCACACCACTATATCAGGATTATGTGTCCGGCGAGTTTACGTTGCTTGAATCTGCTGAAATGCTGGAAGAACTTAAAGCCATGATTGCTGCTACGAATCTTTCCAGGAGCCTTTTCTATGCAAATCACGCTTCCAACTATCTACCCATCAAGGCCAGACTACCAAAAGAAAAGGAGGCAACGATTAAATTAATCGATAAGGCGCTAACCGGCAAAGTAGCTTTAAAACCCGAGTATATGCGAGCCCTTTAACATAAGAGCCTGTCCGAGAATTCTGATCCTACTGCAAAAGCGTGAGAAGCGGCCCAAATTTCCGTAAATTTTCGTCAAATAGGCTCGCTATTCTCCTCAAATTTCCAAAAATTTGGTCTCGCTTTCACACTTTTTCGTTACGGACATAATTCTCGGACAGGCTCCTGATGGCGTCGTAAAAAGTTCCATCTACTGCGTTGCAGTGATTTTTCAGACTCTCAACATACTATATGTATGCTTTCGATCCTGAAAAATCACTACGCCTTGTATATGAAACTTTTTACTTAGGGACGCGGCAAGAAATAATTACACAAGATTGCGCTGGTTTTTGGTTTGTCTACAAGGCACATCTACCGGTGCATATCGAGATATGTGCCGGTAGATGTAACGTGGTAGACGGGTCAAAAGACAAGCAAGATGTGTAATTATTTCTTGCCGAGGCCCTTAGCCATCTATAGTTAACTTAGTGACTTTTTACGAATTTATCAAAAATTAGGAGCCTCCAGAAAATAAATCTAAAGTATTTTTGCTTCAATGCCGATAGTTTATTTATATAGTTGTGAAAAAAGCGAGCCTTTCGAAAAACAGGAACGTAAAGCTTACGACTTGAGTTCTCACAGTGCTAAATCCACCTTTCTGTTTTTTGAAGGTGGATTTTATTGTTTAGAGGAGGTAATACCATGCAAATATCCGGTTCCTATAGTAATTATCTGACAATAACAAATCTTCTCGCACCTCTTGGCGTACAAGCTTCCAGTGATTTGGTAATGCAGGTCTTTGCATCAGCCATAGAAAACCTCCAGGACAAAATCGACGGGCAAATATTCACCGAAGAATCACAGGTCGCTCTAAATCAACTTTACAGTGATGTGTCGAATCTGGCTGCTAAAGCGAAAAAATTAACACTCGATGATTATAATTCTGTTTTCAATGACCGTACGGCTTCTTCTTCGGATGTCAATGTGCTTACGGCTACAGCTATGGACGCCTTTTCCGCAAGTTCGGGAGCGACCGAAGCCACTTATAACATTTCGGTTACCCAACTGGCACAGGCTCAAGAAAATACCGGTTTGGAACTGGATAAACTTGCTTCCAGCGTCGTTGATATTGGAACCAATACCTTTAATGTTAATATAAACGGTCAAGACCACGAACTCAGTGTTACTATAGAAGAAGGCGATACAAATGAAGAAACGCTGCAAAAAATAGCTCAGTCCATAAATGAGGCGAATATAGGTATCAACGCCGAAGTTACTGATGGCAGTGAAGAAGGAATCAGAAAATTAACTATGACATCCAATGATACCGGAGCGGAAAACTCTTTCACGATTTCGGATATATCGGGAAATACGATAACGGCAACCGGCGCAAACAGCGTGTCCAATGCAGCCCAGGATGCTGAATATAGCGTTGATGGAATCGGCAGCACCTCTAACTCCAATACTATTTACCTTGAGGAAGGCCTGGTTACGGTTAATCTAAAAGGAACAGGTGAATCGACTTTAAAAATCTCCCCGGATGAAGATAATGTCAAAAATGCCATAACTGATCTCGTATCCGAGTTGAATTCGTTTATTGATCACCTGGGGGAAAACAGTGATTACATAAAGGATGAGGTTCTTTCATCTGTGAATTCTTTTATCAAGGACAACAAAACAGGGTTAGCATCTATTGGCATCACTCAGGATGAAAATGGAAGGCTTGAGATAGATGACGAGCAGTTATCCGCGGCAGTAAGCCAGAACATGGACAATATTAAAGATGCGTTTAGTGATTTTGACGGATTGGCCGTGCAGACTAACAATTATGCTTCCCGTGTATCGACTGACTCCCCTCTCAATTATGCCAAAGAAAGTGAAAATATAAGCATGGAGTTTACTGATTATATCTATACCTCTTCAACATCAATGTTACAGCAAGTACTAACAGGTTCTTTGTTGAATACTTTTATATAAAAAAGTTGAATTATTCTGTAATGGATGTTTGGTGTCAAAAGCTTGAATTGTGAATTCACCGGTTGCCTAAACTCAGCATTTAACATTTAAGATGTCATCCTGTCTTCCCCACTCCTTGTAGATAAATTGACTTCTTCCAAGAGGCTGGAAGAGTCTTCGCACCAGCCTTTGAAAGAGCTTTATACAATCTGGGCTTCAGCCGTGTGTCAAAGAACAGGTGGCAGGTCGGACATAGCAAGAGAATATTTGTTCTGCTATTGTCCCCTTCAGATACAATATGAGCCCTTTGCCTTATCGCAACATAGTTGCCGCACATCTCACAGAAATTGTCTAACCTCTCATCTAATAAATCAAGCTCATGCTGCTCTTTAAAGATTAACTTCACTATTTCAGCCTTCGTTTTTTGCCAACTATCAATACTCATAACAGATGCCAACATTTTTAGCTCCACTATTTTGAGTTCGTTCAGAGCTGCCTTCGTATACGGCATCCCTTTCAATAAGTTCTTTTTGACAGAGGCTTCCTTTCTCTTCATTCACTTATCTCCTTTTTAAAGAGTTTGAGGATTTGGCGGCATTACCTTGAAAAATTTTATTGATAAATATTATCGCAACAGGTTCAAAATCTCCTGCGGTTTTTCTATCAGGGTTTTTGCTCCGTTTTTTTGAAGTTCATCCTTTGTTCTGAATCCCCATAATACTCCTACTGTATGCATGCCTGCCGCAACTCCTGTCTTCATGTCTATGTCTGAATCACCTACATAAAGTATCTGAGAAGGGGAAAGGTTGAGTTGCTCTGCTATTTGCAGAACGCTTGTAGAATCTGGTTTTAGAGGAATTCCATTTTTAAATCCCACGACAACATCAAATTTCCAGTTGGGCAGAAGCTCATCCACGCACTGTTTTGTAAAGGCATGCAGTTTGTTGGAAAGTACAGCAATTTTAATATGTCTTGATACCAGTTCATCAAGCATCTCGGCAATACCCATATAGGGCTTTGTTTTCTTGTTCCAGTTGCGGGTATATTCCTGCCGGTATTCTTTGACACAATCATCAATTAATTCGACATTTCTTTTTTCTTCAGGCAAAACGCGGGTCATGAGCTCGTTTAAGCCTGACCCGACAAACATGCGGTAAGCATCAAGTTTATGGGTGGGAAAGCCATGGTTTTCAAGAACTTTGTTTGCCGACTCTACAATATCCTCAAGCGAGTTAAGCAAGGTGCCATCCAGATCAAAAATTACAGCTTTATAGTTCATTATAAACTCCGTAGTAGACATTTAGAAATTATGGCTGAATAGCGACCTTAAGTAACAGGTTCCGAAAATCTCCCTATGTTATGCATCATTTATTGTTTTCTTTAGTTTTTCCAATAAGGTATCTAATGAAAATGGTTTTTGAATAAAGTCTTGAGCACCTGCATCCAAAATTTTCTGTGCAGGACCATCTATGGCATAGCCGCTGCAAACGATCACTTTCAGGTTTGGCAGGGCTTCCATGATAAGAGGATACAGGTCTTCTCCACCAATATCAGGTAAAACAATATCCAGAATAGCAAGGTCAATATCTCCTTCAAAGATTCTGACTATTTCAAGTGCCTCGCTTCCGGTTTTGGCCGGCAAAACATGGTAACCCAACCCCTCAAGCATTGAGCAAATTACATCCATAACAACATCTTCATCCTCAATAACCAGTATAGTTTTATTGCCGATGTCCACTTCGGTTTTAATATCTTTTGCCTGTTGTTCTGCCTGAATCTCTACACCAGGCAGGTATATTCGCACCTCAGTCCCTTTGCCTAATTTAGAATGAATTAAAATCGATCCGGCATGGTTTCTGATAATTCCATAAGCTGCAGCCAAACCAAGCCCCCGCCCCTGGAACTTCGTGGTAAAAAAGGGATCAAAGACTCTTCGTATAGTTTCCTTGTCCATTCCTTTTCCTTCGTCTTCAATTATAATACAAACATAAGGACCAGCCTTGAGATCGAGATTGGTTTTTGCAAAGTTTTCATCGATCTCCTCGTTTCTGGTTATGATTTTTATTCGGCCGCTCTCTTCCATGGACTCCGCTGCGTTTATCAATACTGCTGAAAGCACCATCTGTATTTGGGTAAGATCAACCTCTACATTTGAAATGTCACCCGCCAGATCTGTCTTGATCCGAATACCAGACGCGATGTTGTGCTGTATCACGGACAGTGAAGCTTTTATAAAATTATTCAAAGACAGAGTTTGAGGCTGATACTTTCCTCCTCTGGCATACGCCAGTAACTGATTCGTCAAGCCGGCCATCCGATGAGCGGAATCCTTCATTGGCTGAAGATATTTGTCCATATTTTTGTCTTCAGGCAGAGGCATTTGAAGCAGTTCGATATTTCCGAAAATTCCAACCAGAGCATTGTTGAATTCGTGTGCAACGCCGCCAGCCAAGGTGGCAATTGCTTCTACCTTCAGAGAGTGCTGGAGTTGGACTTCAGTTTTTCGCAGCGCCTCTGCTCCATTTGAAATCTGTTTCAAATACCTGGCTTCTGTTTCAAGCCTAGTCTTTGCTTTTTGACTTCTAAAAAGCGCCGCTCCTCCCACACCCAACAGTATTATAACAAACCCTGCAAGGCCGAATATTTCCCTTGCATGTTTATTAATCGGACCAGTGATTTCAGAATATGGTAAAGTTACAACCAGATTAAAGACAGCATTTCCTGCAATAATTTTTTTAAAAGCAACTATGTCTTTCTCATCAGTTACACAATTTATAAATATTCCGCGCCCTTCCTCTTCGGCCTTTACTCTATTCAGATAATCATGTTCTTCTATGATATGCTTTGAGGTTAGACTTTCATCAAAGACTTCGTCTCGTTCAATATGCATTTTTTTTATTACATCTAATACCGTCAGTCCTATAAAATCTTTTCTCGGATGCGAAATAACTGTATTATTATTATCAAACATCCAGACAAAGCCATTTTTGCCGATCTTGACCGGCTCAATAAAACGTTCGGATATAGTATCAGTTTCAATCATCCATCTTACAATTCCAGCAAATTTATCTTTGTAAAATATTGGTTCTAAGATCGCTATGGCAAGATTGCCATTATCGTTTTTAAACACTTTGCTGATAGTTGGCTTGTGTTCTCTTAAGACATATTCGGAACCTGGTTTATCAGTGTGATCATGCCCGCGCATAAGCCTTCCATTGGTATGTGGTTCTCTGTGCAGCATAATGCCGTCAGCATCAATCAAAGTAAGCGCGTCAACATATTCTTTATTGAATTCATAAATGTTTCTAATTGCGCAAAATTCCTCAACAGATTTATCGAACGCAAATTTTTCATAGACATCCTTTTGGAATGATGGATTATTTGAAATAATCTTCAGTGTTTTTGAACGTTCATTAAAGTGTTGTTCCAGAGTCTCGACAATTGTATCTACAGTTGTGGACAACTCCTTCAGTGTATGCAAAATAAAGGCCTCTTTAAACTTTTTATTTGAACCGTTAGCCAGGCTTATAATTATGATGGTTGTCGCCAAAACGGCTATAGCAATTATTACTGTCTTTAAAGATGTTGTGTATGTTTTCATAGAATTAATTATTGACTGTTAATTTTTATTAAGTCCCCATAATACTCCTACTGTATGCATGCCTGCCGCAACTCCTGTCTTCATGTCTATGTCTGAATCACCCACATAAAGTATCTGAGAAGGAGAAAGATTGAGTTGCTCTGCTATTTGCAGAACGCTTGTGGGATCTGGTTTTAGAGGAATTCCATTTTGAAATCCCACGACAATATCGAATTTCCAGTTGGGCAGAAGCTCATCCACGCACTGTTTTGTAAAGGCATGCAGTTTGTTGGAAAGTACTGCAATTTTAATATGTCTTGATACCAGTTCATCAAGCATCTCGGCAATACCCATATAGGGCTTTGTTTTCTTGTTCCAGTTGCGGGTATATTCCTGTCGGTATTCTTTGACATAATCATCAATTGATTCAGTATTTCTTTTTTCTTCAGGCAAAGCGCGGAACATGAGCTCGTTTAAGCCTGACCCGACAAACATGCGGTAAGCATCAAGTTTATGGGTGGGAAAGCCATGGTTTTCAAAGACTTTGTTTGCCGAGTCAGCAATATCCTCAAGCGAGTTAAGCAAAGTGCCGTCCAGATCAAAAATTACAGCTTTATAGTTCATTTCTCACAGCATCCAAAATGTCAGTTATACGTTTTTATTCTCTGCCTAATGGTTTTGAACAAACTTTTTTATTTTCTATCCAGCCATTATTTGCGTTTTTAAAACAATCAAATCTCGGAATATATGGTTTAATGTCAACAAGCGGTGAATTGTCAAGAATATCTATACCACTCACTTCTAGAATATTTTTATTTCTTTTTTCTAATTTTACAATAGAAATGCCAATACTATTTGGTCTACAAGGATGCCGGGAGGCAAATACTCCATGAGGAGAATCATCTAAGAATGTTGGCCGAGATAACTTTATTTTTTCGGCTTGGTCGAAAATATAAAACAATATGATATGTGAAAAGGTTTCAATTGTTTCTAATCCTTCTTCGTATTCCGGAAATAGTTCTACTTGCCCTTTCCCTTCAGGTCTTACCTGTCCTTGAATAGGACATTCATCTTTTGTTTTATATGGACTATGAATAATTCCTATCTGTTCTATTTCAAATTTCTTTTTCATATTTTAATTTATTCGTCAGCTCCAGCGCATGGTTAGCTCTTTTAAATTGGTTTTGAAGAAATTAGTTCATTATCGTCAGCGCGAAGTATGGGACGATACTAAACACTATTATGGCAATCTTGTATTGTGCCAAATATTGGAAATATGTACTTGATAGATCGCTTTCGTCCAAATTAAACATTTTGGCGTGGATACGTGAGATTGGGCCGCCTAACAAGGCCACGAAAATCGCCGAAAACATCAATAATCCAACATTGATTACAGAACACCAGCCAAGAAATTCTCTCATTGCTTCGATTGTGTTCATATTTCCCCCTTTCTATTATTTAGAGCGACAGGCATAAGTAGCGAGCGGGTGGAAACACTGACCTTGAACCAAGACGCACTAAAGAGGTTTTCTCCTTAACCCCTGTCAGCCACGATGCCTTTTCCAATATCTTGTCTTCTATGTTTAGTGTTGTTCTCATACGCATTGATATTCATCAATTATGCATGTATGTCAAATAAAAATTTGATTTGAAGATAACGTTATAGATTGAATTATTCTACTTTGGTTGCCTGCATGCCTGGTGTCAAATCTTGAATTGTGAATTAAGTTTTTCAAATGCTACGAAACGCATATTTGCATGGGATGTCCCCATGTACTCGAGTGGTATGTTCCAAAATGGAACTTACCACTTGTTCTGCCAATTCACCGCTTTCAAATATGTTTTTCAGGTGTTTTGTAATAGCCGGTCGCTGTACATCAAAGAGCTCTGCCATCTTTTTCTGGGTCAGCCAGATGGTTTCGTTTTGGAAGACCGTGTCAATTTTGACTGTGCCATCTGGGGTGGTGTAGAGGACTATTTCGGATTGGTTGGGAGGTTGGGTCATATGGATACCTCCAGTACATTCTCGCTTCCAAACCAATTTTTTGCTTCATTGACGATTTTCATATTTAAAACATCTTCAAATGTCTTACCTTTAATTTTAGGTAAACAATTATCTTTCTTCAATTTTGCTTTTATTTTTTTTGCATGCTTAATAATTTCATCGTTGTTGTAAACTCGGAATATTTCACCAAAACCGGCTTTATTTGCTATAAGACTGTGAGTTAAATACACTTCCTTTGTTTCAGCAACATCATTGAAATCCCATTGATTAAATACCTCGTGTTGTTTTATACACTCGAAATCAATTTTATCTATATTTGAATATACCTGGTGTCAAATCTTGAATTGTGAATTAAGTTTTTCAAATATTACGAAACGCATATTTGCATGGGCGTTATATATTAAAAGAAGAAGAGGTTATACTGCCACATGTAGAATAAAAACAATTTATTATCGCCTTGTAATAAAATAACCCCCTGATAGCATAAAGTTGCAAACTTTTTAACCCTTAACTATGCTAAAAGGAGGTTATTATGAACGATAAAGAAATTATCAGGCATGAGAAGTATTGTCAATTAAGAAAAGAAATCCGTAGATCAGAAAACCATATGATTATCGGTATTGATGTTGCCAAGGATAAACATCATGCGTTTATGGGTACAGCCACCGGCAAAACTCTTTTAAAAAGACTGATTTTTGAAAACAACATAGATGGTTATTCCATGCTGCTTGCACGAACCGAGGCTATCAGAGTTCAAAACGGCAACTTTAACAATCCGATTGGACAATGACCTTGATGCCTTATTATCCGAGGCCGGCAAGCGATCTGGGAGAAACCGAAGCGAAATTGCTCGCGAGGCTCTGCTGCAGCATTTCAGTCATTTTCACTTGACAATAACGCCAAATGGCATTATAATATATCAAAATGACACCTTAGGAATTAGGGAGATAATTATGTCTACAACCGTTTCAACTTTACTTGGGAATGAATTAGAAAGCATACATATTAAAAATCCACTTGATATTATT
>JAUVHU010000090.1 GCA_030593145.1 Desulfobacteraceae bacterium | reverse complement strand
TTGACTTTTAGCTTAAAAACAGGCGTTGAAATAGACAACTACTTTGCCCAGCTAAAGATCGAAGCTTTTCCGGATATTAAAAACCTGAAAAAAGCTTTAATTGAGCCTGATTTACAAAAAAAGCTTGTCATGCTTCTTGATTATCTTGAGCTGTTAAAAACTATAATTTTATCTCATAAGACATTTGAAATCAGAGAAGATATTTATAAGAAAAGACATTTTGCCGTAGATATACCATCCATGTACGGATGTTACCATGAGAGGAAATTTGATTCACTTGGGCTTACTTTTCGAATAGAATCGGTTGTAAATGTTCTTTTTGAGCAACTAATTGAAAAAATTGATCTCAGCATAATAACAAGAGCCACTTTTTATCAAATTTACGTTCTGCTTAAACTTTTCAACAGAGCATTGAATCTGGACGGAATAGTATCACTTGAAATTGAACGACAATTTGACCTTTTAAAACACCTGCTTGAGGTAAGGGGTTTTACCTTTTCACAATATACTGATATTTTTAAAGGATTTGCTCAGGCTGTAAAAAATATAACTAACGACTATTTTAACAATATCCACGGACAGAATCTAACCGGAGTTCTATCCGTGATATCTGTTGATTGTCTTTTGACGAAATATCTTTCCCAAAAAAATATAGTTGATCATGAAAAACTGACCCACATGGCATCAGAGATCTTTTTACGGGATAAAATCGCCCTTTCAGTAGGACTTCGGCAGTTAGACCTGTTTGTCAGCCGGATACTTAATACCCTTTTTCGTCAGTCAGACAAACTGCCCAAAGAAAAGCTTCACCTGCTCCTTAATTATGATCCAAAGCGGGTTATAACCTCTATATACCAGCCGGATAAAATGATTGGCGGAATAATGCATCTCGGCAATAAAGGATTTAATCTGGTTAGTCTGTACAAAGAGAGTTTGCCGGTTCCCCCAGGTTTTATTATTACTACGGAAGCATTCCGTTTTCGAAAGGTAATTGACAGCTATGCTCCGGCAGAAGAAAAATTCCGGGAACAGATTAGCAGTCATATATCTAACCTGGAAAAGGTTACTGGAAAAGTGCTTGGAGATACAAAAAACCCTTTGCTCCTTTCTGTAAGAAGCGGCTCCGCCATTTCACAGCCAGGAATGATGAATACTTTACTTAATGTTGGAATAAATGAAGAAATAACAGCAGGCATTGCCATACAAACCGGCAATCCCTGGTTTGCCTGGGATAATTATCGCAGGTTTCTCCAGTGTTACGGCATGTCGTTTGGTATTGAAAGAGATGATTTTGATGCAATTATAAGTGATTTCAAACAAAAATTAGGCGTCCCGTATAAAAGAAAGTTTTCCGGAAAGCAGATGAAACAGGTAGCGCTAACTTACAAAACGCTAATCAAGGATGCCGGCATCGATATTGTTGACGATCCGCTTGAGCAACTGCTTATGGCAATAAAAATTGTCTTTAATTCCTGGGAATCATCCAAGGCGAAAATATATCGAAAAATAATGGGTATATCGGATGACTGGGGGACAGCCGTTACTGTTCAGAAAATGGTTTTTGGTAATATTTCCAGGCATTCAGGATCAGGTGTGTTTTTTACCCATAATCCGAGATGGTCAGGAGATATCCTAAGGTTATGGGGTGACTTTACACTTGGCAATCAGGGTGAAGATGTAGTTTCAGGCCTGGTTAATACTATGCCTATTTCCATCACTCAGCAGGATATTGAAATGAGAAAGACCAATATAACCCTGGAAAGCCATTTCCCTGATATTTACACAGCCCTGAAAAACTGGGCAAATGACCTGATCTATAAAAAAGGATGGGGTCCACAGGAGATAGAATTTACCTTTGAGAGCCCCTTAATGAAAAATCTATATTTATTACAGACCAGGGAAATGGTAATGAGAGAAAGAAAGAAAATCCTGGTTTTTGATCCGGACTCAGTAAAGGATGATAAATATTTAGGACACGGAATCGGCGTCAGCGGCGGAGCGATGAGCGGACGTGTGGTTTTTGATCTAAAGGAAATTGATGCATTTAGAGATCTTGAACCGGAAACATTTTTAATACTTGTACGAAGCGATACTGTTCCTGATGACATTCGTGAAATTTATGCCGCAGACGGAATGCTTACAGCGAGAGGAGGATTAACTTCCCATGCGGCTGTCGTGGCTCACCGGCTTGGGAAAACATGTGTTGTCGGCTGTGCGGATCTTGCCTGTAACGAAAAGGAAAAAAGCTGCCTTTTAAATAAAATTTCATTAAAACCCGGAGACCGAATAAGCATCGATGGCAGGGAAGGATCTGTTTATCATGGTTATATTAAAGTGAAAGAGAATTGATGGGTTGTAAAAAGTCTCCTTATAATACTATCAAATTTGATTGCAGTTAATTAAATCACGGACTCCGCCCGTGCGACCCTAAAATATTTATGATAAGAGAATATTGAAGGGCAGAGCAAAAATTATTTTTGAACGTCGAACATCGAACGTTGAACGTTGAACATCGAATGATGAAATCGCTCCTGCCGCGACGGGCGCGAGCACGGCGGGTCGCTCCGCCAGTTTATAAATTGACAGAATTCCTTATTCAAAATTCGATGTTGGACGTTCGATGTTCATAGGCTTTTAGCTTGGGGGTCTTCATCAAACCACCGGTTCTACGGATGATAGGTGATTCAGAAAGGAGAAGAAAATGGGATTAAAGCTTGGGATAAATGGACTTGGACGAATAGGAAAACTTACATTATGGCACCATGTCGGACGCAAATATTTTGATGAAATTATAGTAAATATTGGCCGCAAGGTTGGCACATCGCTTGAGGATATTGCGCATTATGTGGAAAGGGATTCAACTTACGGGTTGTTTCATGGATATCTGTATGGCCATAAATCTGAGCCTTTTATTCACAACCTGGATGAAAAAAACGGCTCCATGACAATTGACGGAATAAAGGTAACCTTCTTAAGATCTTTTAGAAATCCGGCTGAGATAAACTGGAGAGATTACAATGTAAAAATAGTTGTTGATACCACAGGGCAATTCCTCGATCCAACACTTCCTCCGGATCAACCCAAAGGAGCTGCGCGCGGACATTTTGAGTCAGGTGTTGAAAAGCTGATAGTTTCCGCGCCGTTTAAGATAAAGGATAAAGGGCTTGCCATGCCGGACGATGCCGTGACAACCGTAATGGGTATAAACGATAACGACTATGATCCCAGGCACCATAAAATTATATCAAATGCATCCTGCACGACCACATGCCTTGCCCATATGATGAAGCCTCTTATCAATTTCTTCGGACCCAAGAGGATACTGTCTGCCTCAATGGCTACTGTTCATGCTGCTACAGGGTCACAGCAGGTTCTGGACAGAATGCCTAAAACAGGGGCGACAGATTTGAGAAAAAACAGGAGTATACTGAATAACATTATTCTTACTTCAACCGGCGCCGCCAATACTCTCAGGCTTGTTATCCCGGAAATGGAACAGATCGGATTTATTGCGGAATCGGTTAGAATTCCCACCACCACAGGCTCTCTGATTATTCTTGTACTGAATCTCCAGGATGAATTGTCCGGGGAATCGATCAGGAAAGATGTAATAAACAATATATACAAGCAGGCCGTATCTGACGCTCCTAATAAATATCTCATGTATACGAACAAACAAAATGTTTCAGAAGATATTATCGGCATGCCCCTTGTCGCAACCGTTATCGAAGGACATGAGACCCATACCCGTACGGCGAACGTAATTATAGATCTAAAAAAAGTAGCTGGATTAGGGAAAGACATCTTGTCACTTGCAGAAGAAACGGTTATCAGGATACCGATAACTCAGGCTGTCATATATGGCTGGTACGACAATGAGATGGGAAGTTATGTGAACATGCTTGGTGACAGGATTGTTACAATAGCTGAAAATATGTAACAAGTGTTAGGTGTTAGGATAAAAATTTAATCGTTATATCAAGCCCTTAACACTTAACACGTTTCGTAAAAAGTGGTTTTTCGACTTTTTACGAAGCTATCTTAATTGATGCACTCGTAAAAAGTCTTTTGTGAACGGCTTTGAGCATTTTGGGAAAAAAGCAATTGTGATGTTCATCGTTAAGAAATGCAAGCTGTTTGAGGCCGTTAGGCCGAGTTCTTGCGTTTTAGATGAACATCTCAATTGCGCCCAAAATGGTCATGAAGTGAACAAAATCGACTTTTTACGAGTGCATCTTAATTAAGGCGTATAAAAAACAATGTGATTGTTTTTTATTTTAACCTGTTTTATAAGTTTTATTTATGCTGAAAGCGCGCTATAAAAAACTTCAACATCCTGGTATGCGGGGAAAACTCATTTTAGTTTTCCTGCTGGTAGGTCTTGTTCCTATTATTATTGTCTCTGCAATCAGCATCTCGTACTTCTCAAAAATCCTAACCGATAACATCGGAGATAAATTTCAACACATCGCCATTCAGATGTCTAATAGATTAGACGTAATACTCAGGTTGGAAATTGAAATCGCAAAGCGGTTAGGGACTGCAAGAATCGGTATCCGAGAAGACATTCAAAAAGCCAATACGCGATATTCGGGCAAAATTGACGCGGAAATCGAACCGGAACTGAAACAGATGGATTCCTTATGGATCAAGGCCTCCGAGAATAATGTCCTGATCAAATCATACCTTGAAAACAGTCTGGCCCACAGGCTCAAAGTCCATCAGGCATCTGATCCGAAAAAGTACGCTGAGATTATAGCAACAGACATCCATGGAGCGTTTATTGCCACTACAGGAAAAACATCCGACTATTACCAGGGAGATGAAGAGTGGTGGGTCAAGGCATTTAATGAAGGCCGTGGAGCAACACATGTTGATAGCATCTGTTTTGACAAAAGCGCCAACCTCTATTCCTTAAACATTTCCATACCTGTTATGGATGAATCGAACCAGCATGCCATCGGTGTAATCAAGATAGCATTGAGCGCGAAAGAAGTTTTTAAAACCATACTGGACCTTAAAATCGGAAAGACCGGTCATGCCCATTTAGTAGACAGCAATGGAGAAATATTGGTAGAAGGGAAAAAAGACAACACTGTCTGCGCCTTTAACATGGGAAAGCTTCCTCCTAACTCAGCCGCAAAAATGATCAAGCCGTATCCTTCCTGGTACATCGGCTTGTGCGAACACTGCGGAGAAAAAGTCATCAGCGCCTCTGCTCCTCTTGCCATAACCAGCGAGATGGTGCCTGACAGTTTTGGAGGAAAGACTTGGTACATTATAGTACACGAAAGCAAGAGCGAAGCGCTCTCAGCCCTTTATCGTATCCTAACAATTCTAACCCTTATCACAACAGCCGCTACCGCCATTATTGTTTTTGTCAGTATTAAGCTGGCAAATCGTATTACAAATCCCATACACCTGCTGCATGATGGTGCGGAGATCATAGGAAACGGCAACCTCAACCACAGGCTGAGCATAAAAACCGGTGATGAAATTGAACAGTTGGCCGATGAATTTAACCGGATGTCCGACAAATTGCAGGATTCTAATCGAACCTTGGAAAAAAAGGTAAAAGATCGAACCGCTGAGTTGCGGCAAACTAAACACCTCTTCGATATGATTCTCGATAAAACCGGAACTGGACTGGATATTATAGACAGCCGGCACAACATCAAGTATATCAATGAGTCATGGGAAAAAATCTATGGAAATCCAACGGGGCGCAAGTGTTACGAATACTTCATGGGAAAAGACACCCCGTGCCGGATATGCGGCGTTACACAATCGTTTAAAACAGGACTCACCACGATTACAGAAGAGTATCTTCCTAAAGAAAAGAAGCACATACAGGTTATAACGGTACCTTATAAAGACGAAAACGATGAGACGGTGCTTGCTGAAGTCAAGGTAGACATTACTGAACGAAAGCTGGCAGAAGAGGCCATGCTTGCCGCAAAAGCAGAAGTGGATCAGATATTTCATGCGGCCGCAGACGGGATGCGCGCTATTGATAAAAATTTTAATATCATACGCGCAAACAAGACACTTGCCACTATGGTCGGAATTCCAAGAGAAAATATTATCGGCAAGAAATGCTACAACATTTTTAAAGCAGCCCGGTGCCATACATCAGATTGTTCACTCCGAAGAATCATCGCCGGAGAGGAGAAAGTAGAATACGAATCTATAAGAATATGTCCTGACGGCAAGGAAATCCCCTGTATTGTTGTAGCTATGCCTTTTAAAGCAGCAGATGGCACCATAATAGGCGCAATTGAAGATTTCAGGGATATTACCAAAAGACAGAACCTTGAAGCGCAAATCCGGCAGGCACAAAAAATGGAATCTATCGGCACCATGGCAGGCGGCATTGCGCACGATTTCAACAATCTCCTTGGCGGAATGTTAGGATACGCGTCTATCATAAAAATGAACCTGAAGCCGACAGACACTATATATAAGTATGTAGAACTTATTGAAAAGGCTGGTGAACGCGCCGCAACTCTCACCAACCAACTGCTCGCTTTCTCAAGAAAAGGAAAATATGAAATAGCGCCGGTAAACATCAATGACAGCATACGTAATGTACTGAATATCCTTAAAAGTACCACTAATAAAAATATAGAAATAAGCTGTTCAATGGCAGATAATATCCCCCGCATTGCAGGTGATCCCACACAAATCGAGCAGACCATTATGAATATATGCGTTAATGCGGCAGATGCCATGCCCAATGGTGGGAAACTGCAAATTGAAACAGAATTAATATATTTGGACAAGGCATTTAGCGCTACCCATCCGGAAGCTAAGCCAGGAAATTACATACACATAACTATTTCCGATACCGGACATGGGATGGACAAAGAGACCATCCCCAGGATATTTGAACCGTTCTTTACCACAAAAGACAAAGACAAGGGGACGGGGCTGGGGATGTCAATGGTTTACGGTATTGTAAAAAACCACGGCGGCTACATTAATGTTTATAGTGAGCCCGACAAGGGTTCTCTCTTCAATATATATTTCCCTCAGCTCACGAAAAAATTGGAAGAAAAGGAAGCAAAGATTCTAACAGAAAGCGCGGAAAGAGGACGAGAGACCATATTGGTTATAGATGATGAGGAAATTATACGTACCATGCTTCAAGACCTGTTGGAATCTCTGGGATATACAGTGCTGTTAGCAACCGATGGAGAGGATGCCTTAAAAACATATCAAGATCGCTGTGATAAAATCGATCTTGTCATTATCGATATGATAATGCCCAAAATGGACGGAAAAGAGACCTATCTAAAGCTCAAAAAGATAAACCCGGACATCAAAGCCATTTTAGCCAGCGGGTTCAGCGAAGATGCCCTTGTTCAAGAAATTTTATACGCCGGTCTTAACGGTTTCATTCATAAACCCTTCACAGTTGCTGAACTTAGCAAAAAGATACGAGAGGTGTTACCCCTTTGAAACTGCGCCTGTGAATTGGGCAAGGGCCGAAATCCCTGATGACCTCCTTATGAGCTCTGGTTGGGTATCCTTTGTGCCTGGCAAATCCAAACTCCGGATAATCGATATGATATCTTTCCATCAACCTGTCTCTCGTTACCTTGGCAACAATCGAAGCAGCAGCAATGGAGATGCTAAGTGAATCACCCCTGATAATCGGTTCCTGCGGCAGATTTGAAGATATCCGAAATTGCCCGTCAATAAGAAGATAATCCGGCTGAGGTTTAAGATTATTAACCGACATTGCCATGGAAAAAAGTGCTGCCTGCAGGATATTGATACGGTCTATTTCTGTTGAGTCAACTATTCCTATACCTATGGAAATTGCGTACTCGTAAATCATTTCGTACAGATATGACCGTTTTTTTGGCGTTAATTTTTTTGAATCGCATATGCCGGAGACAGGAAAAGCAGCCGGCAATATAACTGCCGCAGAAACAACAGGACCTGCCAAAGGCCCTCTGCCGGCTTCGTCAATACCGGCAATTTTGGAAAAGCCTTTCGCAAAACTTTTTGTTTCAAATGACCAGAGGTTGGTTGCCATGAAAAAAATACCTGCCACAGGTAGAACGGATAGAAGGCTATGAACATCGAACGTCCAACGTCGAATTTTGAATAAGGTATTCTGCCAATTTATAAACCGGCGGAGCGAGACAACAAAAGAACGAAGAGCATTGAGTACGGCTCGCGATGACAGGCAGGAGCGATTTCATTATTCGATGTTCGATGTTTTTTTCTCGTTCCCACGCAGGAGCGTAAGAACAAGGTCAAAAAATGTTACCAACTTTTTACAAATTCATCATAATCTAGATATAACGGCGTTCCTTTATCCTTGCAGCCTTGCCTCTTAGGTCGCGCAGATAATAGATCTTTGCACGACGAACACGGCCCCTGGATACAATTTCGATTTTGTCGATAATGGGAGAATGCAGCTGGAATATACGCTCAACCCCTATGCCGTACGATACTTTTCGTACAGTAAACGTGGTCATGGTTTTGCATCTGCGTTTGCTTATAACAACTCCCTGAAAAACCTGAATACGTTCCTTCTCGCCTTCCTTTATCTTTACATAAACCTTAACGGTATCACCTGAAACAAAATTCGGCATATCAAGCCGCATCATTTCTTTTTCTAACTGTTCTATTGTTTGCATAATAATATCCTCAATTATAATT
>JAUVHU010000046.1 GCA_030593145.1 Desulfobacteraceae bacterium | reverse complement strand
TATGGTTATGTGGTTCCTGCCATACAGCAAGAGTATTTCTCAAAGCATTATCAATATCAAAATCATCAAAAAGACCTCTATTTACTGTTTTTTGAGAGGTATGGATATTTTCTGAAGAGTCATGGACTTATTGGAATTATTGTGTCCAATACTTGGCTACAGTCCGTAACTTTTCGGCGAATCAGACAGTATTTAACAACACACTATAATTGGCTGCGCATCCTGCATTTGCCTGACAAAGTCTTTCGAGCTATTGTTGACACTCATGTTCTCATCTTCCAAAAGACTGCAACTCATACCATAAAAGATGGGTGTCTTTCAGTTGATATCCGGCGTGGAGGTATGGTTACTCCAAGCCATACTTTACCTTGGCAATATATTCCTCGTACTGGTGATCCGATAAATATTGTCGTGCCTATTGAGGGACAAAAACTATTTCGTAAAATTCAAGACAGATCATCACAGTTGTTGCAAATTTGCAAAACATACAACGGCACCAAGCCATTTGAGAAAGGAAAGGGAAAACCGCCTCAGACTGAGCAGATAATGAAAGAGAAACCGTATGTTCGAGAAGGAACTAAGCCTGCCCCGACATGGTCACCACTCTTGCGCGGGAGCCTCATCCGTCGTTATGAAAATCTTTGGAAGTATAATTATTGGATTCTATACGGACCTTGGCTTGCTGCACCTCGTAAGCCCGTTATATTTGATGCACCATTGAAAATTATGGTTCGACAGACAGGTGATTCGATTATCGCAACTCTTGTTGAAAAAGCTTTTATTGCACGAGACAATTTACATATTCTTCTGCCTCGTGATATGAACTACGACCTTCGTTATATTCTCGGAATAATGAATTCTATATTGATAGACTTTGCTTACTCCTTTGTAAATCCTGAAAAGGGGGAAGCATTGGCACAAATTAAAAAATATCACGTAGAGCAACTTCCCATCCGCGCTATCGATTTTTCTGACTCCACCGACAAAGTCCGCCACGACCGGATGGTCGAACTCGTTGAGCTCATGTTAGATTTGCACAAAGAACTGACAAAAACCACAATACCCCAGACTAAAACCGTCCTCCAGCGCCAGATTGAAACCACGGACAGGCAAATTGATCGACTGGTTTATGAGTTGTACGAATTGACAGAAGAAGAAATTAAAATTGTTGAATCAGAACCCCATTAAAATATTAAAAAATGCACGATAAAAATATGGTCACCCTTGATTAAGTTCTTGATCCACGTGGGGACATTGGGAAAATTTATAATGAAGCAAAAAAAGAATCGGTGAAAATGCATTTTATATCAAACGCCCAACACTGAGGAATAATAATGCCTGATAGAGATCTAGGCGGTCTTGGAGAAAACAAAGTTGAAGGATGGGCTATTCAAAAGGGAATAGTTCCCAACAGAGTTCATTACGATAAAAAGGGATGGGATATATTCCTGGAATTTCCGCAGGCTAAAATTGCAAACGGGATTTCTTATCCGTTGGACATTAGACCCCCCGAAATATCTTGTTTGGTTCAAGTAAAATCTACCGATAAGAGGATAGGAAAAATCAACCGCATTAAATTAACCAATTGGGAAAGGATGGCAAAATCCCCCTTACCATGCTTTTTTACTGTTATTGAATATGATGGGAAGGAAGATCCTCAGCGTGCATATATTGTACACATGGGCAAATACTGGATCGGGAAAACGTTAGAAAGGCTCAGAGAACTGGAAGCTCAACCAAGCAAACTTTTGCATAGATGCAGTATGCAATTAACATACTTCGATACAGATATGATCGACACCCCTAACGGAGCTTCATTGGAAAATGCTATCAGAAAATATGTGGGTGATGATCCTCAAGAATATTTCATGAAAAAATGTGAGTGGATAAATAATGTTGGGTATGATGAATACCGATCAAAATTTCATTTTACATTGCCCAAGATGTCATATGCTTCCGCAATGGAAACCCTTGTTGATTTTGGTATTGGGGTCACAAAGGAGATTAATCTTGACTCACTGAGTGTTGAAGAAGTTCGATTTGGTCTTCCTCGTTCACTTCATCCTGACATTGAACCTGTCAATCCGAAGATTACGGTTGGTGAAGTCCCACCGGCTGGAAAAGCCTATGTTGTAGTAACTGGAGAAGAAGGATCAATTTTATTCCAAGATTCATTTACATATTATTCCCCTGGCAATTTATTCCCATTCATCCCTTTTGAATATTGGAAGCTAAGATTTTCTTCTGAAATTATGTCATTTATTCTGTCCATGAAAGACAACAGAGCAGATATGAACTTAAACCTTTTTCAATCCGACAATCAAATACACATATCAAAGCTATCAAAAGCAGCTAATTTCATAAGACATTCCGCAGTTCCTGAAAATGTTCCATTTAAAATGGAAATAACAATAAACAATAGTACGCTTGATTTGGATATTCATTCCACGGATTTTCCCCCGATTAATGCCCAAATGAACAGGATTCTTTCAACCATCGAAACCGCTGAGTTTGTTTTTAACAACTTTGACCAATTTGATGACATAGAAGTAATTCCAACTGAATTGATGAGTCAAACAATAGCTTTAATGATGATGAAAGGATATCTCAACAAAGAGCGCTTTGGTCACATTTCCTCGATTGTTGATATTGATAATGAAGAAGATATTGATTTGACAAGTCTCGCTTTTGTCAATTGCGTTTATGCTGCATTTGGGAAGAAAGTTTTTGTGCTTTCGGGGTATATTCTTGGGCAGGGAAAAATAAATGCAGAGGATGAAGGCTTTAGAGTTACTATTGAAAACGGAATGGGCAGATGCATTAAAAAACGACTGATGTCAAAAAATACATTCAAGAAATTTTCCATGGACAATTTTGCCGATGAGTCTTTCAAAGTGCTTGATGAACAGGGGGTTCAATCTGTGATTATCATTAAAGGACAACCTCGTCCTACAGCGTTAGGTATATCTTCGTAGCTTTTCAACTAATTGGGGACGGGTTCACATTTTTCTGAAGAAGTAAGGTTTTGTCTCTGGATGATGTTAAACATTACTGCAGGGTAGCAACGGCTATTGAGCATACGATCATGATGAAATTTATAATGAAGCAGAAAACGAATTAATCGAATTTTAATGGTGGCTTTGGTTTTGATCAATGCGGCACATAACAAGACGGTTAGGTTTTTTGAAATGAGGTGATTTGCATGAAACGTGACATGGACCTTGCCCGGCAAGTAATTTTTGAAATCGAAAAGTGTGATGATCCTTGGGGACCAAATCGAGAGCTTGTAATTGAAGGCTATTCAAAGCAAGATATCTCCTACCATGTCAAACTACTTTACCAAGCTGGACTGATAGAAGCCCAGGACGCTTCAAGCATGGGGCCGGGTGGGTTTTGTTGGTTCGCTGGTTCTCTTACATGGGAGGGACATGAGTTTCTGGAAGCAGCAAGAGACGATACAAGATGGAACAAAACAAAAAAGTTCGTGACTGAAAAAGCTGGCGGTTTAGGATTTGAGGTGCTGAAATTCGCGTTAACACAGGGAATCAAAAGTCAATTGCTGGGTCCTGGTTCGTAACGCCACACAACGGAGCTATCGTAGCTGGGCAAAAACTATGGTGACTATGGCGGGTGATCGATTTTTTTTCGATAGCTCTATCTGCCTAAGGAAGAGAAATGGAGTCGGGTCTACGTTTGACCCTTGTTGGTTAGTCAAGATTATAGAAGTTTAAGAAGAAATATTGAAATAAGAGAAAATAGATTGCTCATGGGTCAAACGTAGACCCCTTATTCTTATTTTCCCTCAGCCATACCGAGCACAGCGATGACAAGAAAGAAGATTCCCAAAAAAAATGAGACTAAAGTGTTAACATTAAGTAGAAGAAGATGTTGCATTTGTTATGGTTTGTCAAATGATTTTGAAATTAAAAATGGCCAGATTGCTCATTTGGATCAAAACTCAGAAAATTTTAAGCTGGAAAATTTAAGTTGGCTTTGTTTTGTTCATCATGACCAATATGATAGCCGAACAAGCCAATCGAAAAATTTCACTATTAATGAAGTAAAACAATATCGTGAGGAGCTTTATGACTTTATTAATAAAGCAGTAAAAAGCGGTATGCAATTACCCAAAGGGGATGATAAGCTTTATAACAATAAATCAAATAAACATAAAAAAATAAGCGATGATTTTACATTTTCTGAGAGTTCAATGGCTGATATTGATTTTCGCCTTTCTGATGATGATGAAGTTTCTATAATAATCAAAAAATTAAAATCTCATGATTGGTATAGTCAGAATCCAGCAATCTCGAAATTGGAAGAAATCGATCATTCTGAAATTTCAAAAGATCAAGCATTTGTTTTAGGACGGAATATTTATCAATCTGCTTGTGGGGGTGCTAATAATTCCAAAAATTTTATGAATTTTTTAAGGAATAGCTTAGCTATCTTCCCAATAAAGCTATCACGTTTTGTGTTATGCGGAATGTTTTTTGAGGCATATTTTGATTCAAAAGGTGAGTTTAGGAAATATTCTATTAAAGGAAAATATATCAATAAGTTATTTGAGATCCAAACTGCAAAACCATACAAAGAATGCATTACTTTTATTAAAAATCATTTAGAGTCTTATAGAAATTATATAGTAGCAACACCGAATGATCCACCAATTATTATAACTCTCAATTTAAAAATAATGAAATTCAAATCAAAGGAATGTTATATAAAGGAATTATTTTGTGGCACTAACAATTTACTTAAAGAAATAAAGGATACCAGAACAAAAAGAGCAAAAGATATACCACACCAAATATGGCCATTAACTTTTGATTCTTTTACTAAAGCCACTTTTTTATCTATACTATCAGACTCATGGCATATTCCTAAAGATCAAATTAAATTAGAATTTAATCGTGATTATTCTTCCTGCAGCTATTTTGTTTTACCAAAGAAAACAATTATTGTTTGTCCGTATGGCTGTTATTAGGGGATTTGTGTGGGATTTATAACGCCCTTTACATTTACAGATTTGAAATTATAATTCTTTTGCGCGTTAAGGCAAATATGAAAAAAGGGTCTACTTTTGACCCCTTTCCTTCTGAATCGAAAGAATAAACGGAAAGAAACTGTTATGATGACGTTGCGAAAATTTTCTGCGGAGCCATCCACAATTCCCACCATTACCAGTTGGTATCTGGCCGATTTAAGTAAAGCACAGGGCAAGCAGGAATTGTTCATTCATCAATCGCCTCAAAAACTCAAGATTCTTCGTGAGCATGCCTTGATTGAAAGCGCTATTTCTTCAAACCGCATTAAGGTGTTAATGTTGACCAGTCCCGGATCGATGCCCTTATTTTGGGGAAACCGTTTTTGAAGGACCGGGATGAAGAGGAGGTTCGGGGCTATCGTGAATTTGAGGATCGTGTCGATCAACTGAAAAGCCCACTCGGAGCCAAAACAGAACTGGTCGATGCAGCAGTTAAGGCATTTTCCGGAACATTCACCCTCCATGAACTTGAACGCGCATGCATGGGAGTTAGCCGGGACATGGTACGAAAAGTGCTAAGAGATCTACAAAAGGCCGGATTTGTGGAGTGCCTGGGCCGAGGGCCTGGAGCGATCTGGCAAAAAAAGGGTAATACCCTTAAAAGGGGATAATAAAAAGGGTAACAAGAAGGAAGACAAGGAATTGAATCACTCGTTTTATGGAGAGGCTTACAGTGGATAGCAATTTTCCCGAAAAGAACAATTCTCAAATCCTGATCTATCAAACAGAAGGCGGAAAAACGAAAATTGAGGTGCGCCTTGAAAATGAAACTGTCTGGCTTACGCAAAAACTGATGGCAGAGCTGTTTCAGACAACAAAACAAAACATAAGCTTTCACATTCAAAACATTTATAATGAAAGTGAATTATCACCTGAGGCAACTGTCAAGGAATACTTGACAGTTCAAAAAGAAGGGAATCGGCAAGTCTCCAGGACTGTGGATTTTTACAATCTGGACATGATCATTTCCGTCGGCTACCGCATCAAATCGCATATTGCCACCCGCTTTCGTCAATGGGCAACGCAAAGATTGCGGGAATATATTGTCAAAGGTTTTACTCTGGACGATGAACGTTTGAAAAACCCCGATCTGCCCTTTGATTATTTTGATGAGTTGCTTCGCCGGATTCAGGACATTCGCACTTCGGAACGGCGTTTTTACCAGAAAATTACCGATATTTATGCCACCAGCATAGATTATGATCCCACAATTGAAATAAGCATAAACTTCTTTAAAACCGTGCAGAATAAACTCCACTGGGCTATAACCGGTAAAACTGCGGCAGAAATAATCCATGACCGGGCGGATTCGACCAAAGCGAATATGGGATTAACCAACTGGCGTGGGGGAAAATACGGAAACAGGCTGTAACAATTGCAAAAAACTATCTTGATGAAAATGAGTTAGGAGCATTGAACAATCTTGTTGAGCAATATCTTATCTTTGCCGAGGGCCAGGCAATGCGACGGATTCCAATGCACATGAATGATTGGCTTGAGAAACTAAATGGCTTTCTAAGCCTGAATGACCGGAAAATACTGGAACATGCGGGCAAGATATCCCATGAAACGGCAAAAGAACTGACTGAATCGGAGTATCAAAAGTTCAATCGTAAACGTATCCGATTGAATGACGCACAAGAGAGCGATTTTGATAGAGCTGTAAAAATGATAGAAACGGAACTTAGGGGCATCCACTAAATTAAATAAGTAAATTTGAAATCGTTCTTCAAAAATGGGTTCTGCACGAAAGGGATTCATGCACATCGAAACCGACATCGAGCGAGTGCGCGAACTTGCTGAGGCCAAAGAAGACCAGAATTGGCGCTGCCGGATTGCGAGCTATTATAGAAGGAATTTGTGCTGAAAGGAATATCGTCAACGGCGAAGTGGAATTGAAAAAGCAATCAGAAAAATTATTTAAAGCTTTAGGAGAATTGGGATTTAGAGCATGAACCACGAAATTAACAAAATACAGGAAATGAATTTCAATGGTCTGGTTGCCGCCATTCAACAAATTCATGCCCAATTATCGAAGCAAGCCAGTTTTGCGGTAAATGCCAGTTTAACCATGCGAAACTGGTTTGTTGGCTATTATATTCAGGAATATGAACAGCACGGAGCCGATAAAGCCAAATATGGACAGAGATTGATGGAGAGGCTTTCAGAAGAGCTCAAGAAACTGAATATAAGTCGAACTGAAGCACGAGAACTTCGTCGTTACAGGCAGTTTTATCAAACTTATCCGCAAATTCGGGAGTCAGTGAGTCCCGAATTAAAAAAGGCTTTAATTTCTCCTGTAGTTGAAAAACGGGAGTCACTGACTCCCATTTCCGGAGATCAGCTTATTTCAAATATTTCTTTTACCCACATTACTGAGTTATTACGCTGTGAGAACGAAACAAAGCGTGCATTTTATGAAGTGGAATGTATTCGCGGTAACTGGTCGGTGCGTGAACTGAAACGCCAGATCAACAGCCTTTACTACGAGCGCTCCGGTCTGTCATACGACAAAAAGAAACTTTCAGAGCTGGCAAATCAATGTGCGAAACAGGCAACGCCAAATTTGGCAATACAGGATCCTTATATATTTGAATTTCTGGGTCTAAAAGCCAAAGAGGTGATGGGTGAATCGCACCTTGAAGATGAACTACTGGATAAAATTCAGGAATTTCTTTTGGAGCTTGGGCACGGATTCTGTTTTGAAGCCAGACAGAAACGTATTCTTATTGGCAAAACACACAACTTTGTAGATCTCGTCTTTTATCACCGAATTCTTAAATGTCATGTGCTTGTAGAATTAAAACTAGCTGAATTCAGCCATGAAAATATTGGACAACTGAATACCTATGTCAGTTGGTACAAGAAAAACATGATGATCGAAGGTGATAACCCGCCTGTCGGAATTCTGCTCTGTACAGACAAGGATCATGCCTTGGTGGAGTATGCCCTGGCCGGTATGGATGATAATTTATTTGTCTCAAAATACATGCTGGAATTGCCAAAGAAAGAGGAAATGCAGAAGTTCATTGAAGAACAAATAAAGGATGAAGGCGGAAGGATAAAGGATTAAATACAAGAGGAATAAAAATGACTAATTCAAATTCATCCTTAAAGAAGGGTTGGCAGATTGTTGATGCTCCGGATGAAGTCGTCAAACCGCGCAATGTCGGGCTGTTGTTCTTCAACGAACGACCGGATCGGTCCATCAAGCTTTCTGATTTGCAGTCAGGCAGTTTCATATCACGCCGATACAGAAACCGCCGGATCGGCGAATTCCTTAAGGAACTGACCCTGACCGAAGGACGCGGGACCGGAATACCTAAAATATTACGAGCCATGAAGGCCAACGACTCTCCGGCTCCTCGTTTTAAGACTGATGATGATCGAACATACTTTGTGAGTTATTTTCCTGCCCATCTCCTTGCAGTTTTGAAAGAGACCGCACAAGTCGGGACCAAGTCGGGACCAAGTTCAACTCCTTGAATTTACATTTAAAGAACGATCAATAGCTGAACTTATGGAACTTTTTAAATGGCAAAACAGGACCAAGTTCAGGACCAAGTATATAAAACCACTTATCGATGTTGGCTGGCTGACAATGACCATCCCCGACAAGCCGCAAAGCAGCAAGCAGCGGTATGTAACGACCGAAACAGGGAACGAGGTCTTAAAAAGATGAAAAAAGAAAATTCCATAATTCTGTTTAATCAGCAAAAAGTCCGTCGTCATTGGGACGATAACAAGGAGCAATGGTATTTTTCCATTGTTGATGTAGTCGCTGCTTTGACCGACAGTTCAAACCCAAGAAGATATTGGTCTGACCTAAAAACCAAACTAAAACAAGAGGGTAGTGAAGTGTACGAAAAAATCGTACAGTTGAAAATGACCGCTCCTGATGGTAAGCAAAGACAAACAGATTGCTCATGGGTCAAACGTAGACTTATTTTCTAAGGCCAATGAAGTGGAACCCCACCATTATCTGCGCTATCTGTTTGAGAGACGCCGATGGCTGAAACGAGCGAATATTATAAATCCCTGCTTCCGAACAACTGAAACTAAATGTTTAGTGCGGTTTATTGAGCGCTTACTTTGGAACGAATGGGATAAAGAAAAATCTGAAAAGGCTATTGAGCAAGCAGTTGAATCATTAAGGAAACAACAAAAATGACCCAACCTCCCAACCAATCCGAAATCGTCCTCTACACCACCAAAGACGGTAAGGTCAAAATCGACACGATTTTCCAAAACGAAACCATCTGGCTGACTCAGAAAAAAATGGCAGAGCTTTTTGATGTACAGCGACCAGCTATCACAAAACACCTGAAAAACATATTTGAAAGCGGTGAATTGGCCGAGCAACTGGTAAGTTCCATTTTGGAACATACCAGTCAGCATGGCGCAATAGATGGCAAAACACAAACTCAATCAGTAAAGTATTACAACCTCGATGCCTTTTTGGAATTCAATGAACAGAAATTACTCACCCACGCTGGAAAGGTTAAAGCGGAAGTTGCCAGAAGAATTGCCGAAGGTTGTTATGAAGAGTTTGACAATAAACGAAAAAAATTGGAAGCGCTGGCGGCGGATGAAGAAGACTTAAAGCAACTTGAGGAAATAGAAAAGAAATTGCTTGATAATCGGGGAAGGCGACATGAATGAAGCAAAAACCAGAGCCGCGAGACTTGCGTTCTCAACTTTTAAACTGTAAAAAAGGGTCGGGTCTACGTTTGACCCTTGTTAAAACTTAGGTATCAATCCATCAGAAATTTTGATGAAAACAAGGAAGGCAAGGAATCGAATCAGTCGTTTTATGGAGAGGCTTACAGTGGATAGCAATTTTCCCGAAAAGAACAATTCTCAAAGCCTGATCTATCAAACCGAAGGCGGAAAAACGAAAATGACTGTATCAAAGAAAAAAGCATTGCGGCATATAAAGGAACTGATAAAAACAGGGGAAGGCTATCACCTTGAATTTAAGAAATCCCTTGATAAATCATTTGCAGAGGAGGTTTGTGCTTTTGCAAATTCCTCAGGCGGAAAAATTTTGCTCGGGATTACAGATGATGGCAAGTCTTCAGGAATTAAAACAGGTAATGTTTTCCTCTCGAGAATACAGGATCACATTAAACAAATTGAACCGCATCTCGAAATACAGATTTCCGTGCTCGATAACATTGTTGTTGTTGACATACCTGAAGGCAAAGACAAACCCTATGGCTGTTCAAAAGGGTTTTTTCTACGAATTGGACCAAACAGTCAAAAGCTAACGAGAAATGAAATCGTCTCCTTTTTTCAGAAAGAAGGACGAATCCGTTTTGATGAGTTGGAAAACGGAAAAGCGGTTTTTTCGAGGGATTTTGATGTTTCCGCGTTCAACAACTTCCTCCAGCTTGCCTCGATCACACCATCCATTGACAAGGATTTTCTTCTTACAAATCTTGATTGCCTTTCCGAAAACGGTCAAATGACCAATGCCGGAGTCTTGTTTTTCAGCAAGAGCTCTGAGTTTCTGCTGTTGCAGGCAACAGTTACTTGCGTGCTTTACAAAGGGATTGAGAGGGTCCATGTGCTGGATAGAAAGGATTTTTCCGGCAACATTATCGATAATATCGAAAATGCAGTAATGTTTGTACTCCGGCATACCAACCTTGAGTATAAAATCGAAAAGTTACGACGTGAAGAAATTCCTGAGATTCCGGAAGTCGCCTTGAGGGAAGCAGTTGTAAACGCCGTTTGCCATAGAGACTATTTTGAAAAAGGCGCCAATGTTATGATCGAGATATTTGATGACAGGTTAGAGATTTCAAGCCCTGGCGGACTGCCCTCCGGGCTGACGAGAAAATCTTTTGGAACAAAGAGCGTTGTCAGGAACCCTGTAATTGCGTCATTATTGCACCGGGCCGGATACATCGAAAAAATCGGGACCGGAATTAAGCGCATAGAAAACACAGTAAAAGAACATGGAAGAGGAAGTGTAATTTTTTCTTTTGATTCATTTTTTACTGTCTCTTTCAGTCGGGTGAAAGCCGCAGAGAAAACTTCGGGGAAAACTGCTCCAGAAATTGAGAAGGCTACCCAAGAAACTACCCAAGAAACTACCCAGGAAATGATACTTAGATTGATAAAGACCAATCCAGCCATAACTCGCAAAGGACTGGCGGGAAAAACCGGCCTTACACCAGATGGGGTAAAATATCATCTGAACAAACTGCGTGAACAGGGTGTTATCAGGCATGTAGGGGCTACAAAGAAAGGCTATTGGGAAGTGATGGAGAATTACGAGTGAAAATTGGTGGGGCTTCGGGGATGAGGTACAACGGGACACCCATGATTTTATGCGTTTCTTGTTTTATTTTTGGTCTTTTGCGGAGTTCGCAGACATAAAGCTTTGACACCAATTCCTCATTACTTGTAATAAGAAACAGATTTTCGGTCAGGCATTTTCCGGAACATTCACCCTCCATGAACTTGAACGCGCATGCATGGGAGTTAGCCGGGACATGGTACGAAAAGTGCTAAGAGATCTACAAAAGGCCGGATTTGTGGAGTGCCTGGGCCGAGGGCCTGGAGCAATCTGGCAAAAAAAGGGTAACAAGAAGGAAGGCTAGGAATCGAATCACTCGTTTTATGGAGAGGCTTACAGTGGATAGCAATTTCCCCGAAAAGAACAATTCTCAAATTCTCATCTATCAAACAGAAGGCGGAAAAACGAAAATTGAGGTGCGCCTTGAAAATGAAACTGTCTGGCTGACGCAAAAACTGATGGCGGAGCTTTTTCAAACTACGCCGCAGAATATAACGCTACACCTGAATAATATTTATTCAGAAAAGGAATTGAGTAAAGAGGCAACTTGTAAGGATTTCTTACAAGTTCAAAAAGAGGGGGAGCGGCAGAAATAATCCATGAGCGGGCGGATTCGACCATACCGAATATGGGATTAACCAACTGGCGTGGGGGAAAATACGGAAACAGGCTGTAACAATTGCAAAAAACTATCTTGATGAAGATGAGTTAGGAGCATTGAACAATCTTGTTGAGCAATATCTTATCTTTGCCGAGGGCCAGGCAATGCGACGGATTCCAATGTACATGAATGATTGGCTTGAGAAACTAAATGGCTTTCTAAGCCTGAATGACCGGAAAATACTGGAACATGCGGGCAAGATATCCCATGAAACGGCAAAAGAACTGGTTGAATCGGAATATCAAAAGTTCAATCGTAAACGTATCCGATTGAATGACGCACAAGAGAGCGATTTTGATAGAGCTGTAAAAATGATAGAAACAGAGAAAAAAGATGGCTGATTCTTGAGCGGTTATACTTTCTTTATTGTTGTTCTGTTTTTGAAATAATCCTGATATTGAATAACCTTTTTGATATATATCTGTGTTGCTTTGAATGGAGGAACGCCGTTATATTTTAAGACGTTACGGCTGCCGGCATTGTAAGCTGCCAAGGCTAATTCTACATCTTGATTAAAACGATTTAAAAGTTGTTTGAAATACTTGACACCGCCGTCAATATTATGTTCCGGATTGAAGCTATTTCTAACTCCAAGGGCTCTTGCTGTTCTGGGCATCAACTGCATAAGTCCCCTTGCGCCGCTTCTGGAAATCGCCCTTGGGTTGTAACCTGACTCTGCTAAGATGATAGCCTTTATTAGTGCGGGATCAACCTGATAGAGAGCAGCGGCTTGACTTATAATATGATGAAACTTACGTTCCCCGTTCCTGACACGATATGGTATAAACTGGCCATTATCCATAAACTTGGTAAAATTTTCCTGTAGTGTATTTAGAACGTCTTCCCCTGAAACCGCTTTATTAGAAATTGCCGCCTGGCTGTTCATTCTAATCACATAATGTGATATATTATATGTGCTTAATATCATAACCAATATAAAGAATGAACTTGTAAAATTCAACTTTATTTCATAGCCAAATATTGATTTTATTTTTTGAAAAATTCTATTTAAGTTCATAAAACGTATCATATGTTTTTTCCTGTTATAATATACTTTTATGTATTTTTTTAATGATTATAAGAAGTTATTTATTGTTTGCCTAATCATTTGATCATTTAGAGGTGAAACTGGTGAAGGGAACATGCGGTGCTAATCCAGATTACGTTCCGAATTCACAACCGCAAACGCATATCTGTTTAGAGCTTTTTTGAAATATGAGGTTAACCTAAAACATATATTTTAAAAAAGCAAGCGTTTTATTAAAAATAAGACAAAGGGGATTTTACAATCAGGGTCAAGCCGGTATATATTTACGAATAACCATAGCAAGCTCGACAGGCTTCTCAATAGGTATAGCATGACCACAATCATCTATTGCATCAATAGTTGCTTTTGGGCTTTCCTTACTTATAAACTCCACAAAATCTTCGAATGGAGTTATTTGATCGTTCGCACCTAAAACAAAATGTATTTTATTTTGATGTAATTTATATTTGCTCTTAAAGTCAAAATGAACGAGTTCGTTCTTTATTGATTTAAGCCTTCGAAGACTCTCAATATTTCTAAGCTTCTTCCTCCACTCTTTTTTAATTTCTGTTACACCAGCTTTTTGTACCTTTTCATGACTATTAAATATTTGCGACACAAGCTGTTGCGTTCTATCTTTTGATAAAAAAACACTGCCTTTAGAAAACTTATATGGGGGTGACACAAGTATAATTGAGTCAAACTTATCAGCAAGCATTAATGAGATGTAACATCCAAGCGAATTTCCAACGCTCACATTAATTTTGTTATTATAAGTTGTAATTCTGTCTTCAATGCTGCGAATTATATTTTCTGTTGGCTCCATGTAATCTAAAAAGGGATTCCACAGAATACTATTTGATGAAGCCATTTCTTTTTTTACTTCCGTCCAGTTCGAAGGCGAACCTATTAAGCCATGAAGCATAGCGATCATGTATTCACACCACCTTTTTATTTTACCTTGAAAAACCAAGTCCTCAGGGCCAGGTCAGAGTTTTCCGGCTCTGCCTGAAGAAACGCTGCAAGAATTTAAACTTGTACGGCTTTAAGTAAAACAGCTTCTTTCAGGAGTAAACCAAAGCCTGATCCTTTGGGCCAGGATTCTTTACATATTGTCTGTAGTTATTAAAATTTGTAGCTTAATAACATAAAAATAAGCGGTTGGATACCACCGTTAAGTGGCCGGGTTATAATCAGTTCAATTCTTTGTGTGTGCGTCCGGCATGGGCAACCGGTTTATCCTGCCCAGGTGATACCATGAGAGCATCCAGCCTGATATCGAGAAACAAAACAAAGAGGAGCTATTCAGAAAAAAAGGGTTTTGTTGAGAATAACACTCATGGAAACACCCCCGACGACGGAATTTACAACTTGCCTTCGGCTAATACTTTTGTTAATTAATTAGATATTAACAGGAACAACCAGACGACGAGAAAACGCGGTGGCCTTATAGGCAAGTTTTTTCAGGCGTTGACAGTTAACCCTGGTTAGGTTTTGATAGAGAATATTTTAATAATATGGAGGAAATCATGACAAAAGCTACAGCTCGTCATATCCTGGTTGATACACAGGAAAAATGTGACGAAATCAAAAAACAAATTGAAGAAGGATCTGATTTCGCTGAAATGGCCAAACAGCATTCTAAATGTCCTTCCGGACGACAAAGCGGGGGTGCTTTAGGTGAGTTTACGCCAGGCCAAATGGTTTCGGAATTTGATAGCGTGGTATTCAGTCAAGAAACAGGAAAGGTTCATGGGCCGGTTCAGACCGAGTTTGGATACCATCTGATTGAAATTACAAGTCGAAGTGATTAAGTCGTCAAGTAAAAATAAACAGTTGATGCCCTGTTGCAGAAGAGGAATTTCATGTTGGAGGGTAGGACCTCGGCAAGAAATAATCACACAATTGTTTCTTGCCGAGGCCCTTATCAGAAAAAATATTGAAAGGCACACTTATCCGGAAAATAAAGAGGACTGAAACGGTACAGAGTTTTCGATTTATGCCAAACGAAAAAATCGATTTTCTGCCAGGTCAGTTTTTACAGGTTATTTTTGACGAGCATGATAAAAATAATCGCCTGCTGAATAAGTACCTTTCATTTTCATCTGCGCCCCAAAATGACTATATCGAAGTCACAAAGCGCATGTCACAAAGCGATTTCTCCCAACGATTGCGGCAAATACGAGAAGGGGATACTGTTTTATTGAAGGCGCCGATGGGTAATTGTGTGTTTAAGGATGAATACCGAAAAATCGGTTTCCTCATCGGCGGAATCGGCATAACACCCGTTGTCTCGATCATTGAATATATTGTTAAAAAACAACTGCATACCGATGTTTGCCTCTTATATTCCAACCGTTTTGAGCAGGATATCGCCTTTAAGAAGGAATTGAATTCCTGGCAGCGGACGCATCCTCAACTTCTTAATGTTGTGTATATGGTGAGCGCCGGCAAACCGGTGGATAAGCGGTGCATCTCTGGAATTATCAACAAAGATATAGTGCTAAGCCATATGCCTGATTGGCAGCAACGAATTATCTTCATATTCGGCCCGCCGGCAATGGTGAGTTCCATGAAGAATATCTGCTCGGAGATATCGTGCAAAAAAGAATTAATTAAGACAGAAAACTTTATTGGGTATTAATCTGAACCTGATTCCGCCTATATATCCATCCCCCAACTTTTCAAGCTTGCAAAACCTCCGTGCAAATTGATGACATTCTTAAAACCATTTTCGTCGAGTGTGATCTGAGCCTCATAAGACCGCCCACCAGTATTACAAATAAGTACAACTGTCTTATCCTTGGGGATTTCCGCAAGTCTTTGGCTAATCTTTCCCTGAGGAATGTTGTGCCAGTCTTCAGGGTATTTTTTGAGATACGGTTCTGCGTCGGCTGGTTCACGGCAGTCTAAAAAGAAGTTGCTTTCCTTGTGTTGTTTCCAAAAGGCTTCGAATTCTGCCGGCCCTAAACCCCGATTCATGCCGGCCAGAGCATTATCTGCCATATTACCCAGGGTATTCAGGATATCCATGGCTGCTGAAAAAGGTGGCGAATAGGCCATTTCAAAGTTGCTGATATCCTCGACCTTTGGTTGATTTTTCAGGATACCCGCCACTGCATTGATCCGCCCGACCATAGCGTCTCCACAGCTGCCAAACCCTTGAATACCCAAGATGCGACGGGTGGGCTTGTCGACAACCAGCTCCAGGGTCATGAGTTCCTTGGTGGGATAAAAATGAGCTCGATCTAACTGCACAAGAAGAACACTGAGAGCATCGTATCCCATCTGCTCGGCCACATTACGGCACAAGCCGGTACCAGCCACAGAACTCTCAAAGAGTTTGCATACAAAAGACCCTACAGCTCCTTCAAAACAGGCATTGCCTCCAGCCAGATTTGTGCCGATTACGCGCCCCTGACGATTGGCCATCGATCCCATAGGTAAGTAGAAGGGCTGGTTTGTTACCAGGTTTTTGATAATAACACAGTCGCCGCCGGCGTAAATGTTAGGGTCTGAGGTTTGCATGTGTTCGTCAACTACGATTCCGCTACGTTCAGAAACCTGGAGTCCGGACTTTTTTGCCAGGTCGTCGTTTGGTGCAACACCGACTGAAATGACGACGATATCAGCTTCCACAATGCCTTTATTGGTCACGACTCTTTTTATCCGGCCTTCACCCTCAAACCGCTCAACGGTTTCATTTAAATGAAAAGAAACACCGTTTTTCTCCATATGTCGTTGTCCCATCTTAGCTAACTTTTTGCTCAAGTATCGGGGCATGATCTGATCGGCTATTTCAATCACCGTAGTCTCAATATCCCACATGTCGGCAAAAGCCTCAGCCATTTCCAGCCCGATAAAACCAGCTCCCACCACCACGGCCTTTTTAACAAGGCCTTTAGTTATAGAGTCGCGAATTCTAACGGCATCATAGGGGCTTGATACGTAATGGACACCTTTCAATTCCTCTCCCGGCAAATAAAGTCTTCTTGGCGTTGACCCTGTAGCCAAAACAAGCTTGTCATAGGACAGGACATCTATTTCGCCACTGACGAGCCGACGGATATGAACGCGCTTTTTTTCACAATCTATCCGAAGGACCTCCGTGAGAGGAAAAACATCGACGCCTTTTACCTCCTTGAAAAACTCCTTGTCACGAATCATATTAAAACTCGTAGTGCGTAATTGCATGGACTCAGACACTTCACCCGAAACAAAGTATGGAATGCCGCAACCGCCGTAGGAAATTGTATCGTTTTTGTCGAGCATAGTTACTCTCGCCTTGGGATGAAGTCGCTTAAACCTGCAAGCCGCCTTAGGGCCGAGGGCAACCGCCCCGATAACGACAACGTGTTCACTCATGGTAATACTTCTCCTTTCTATATTCATAGATATTCATTTACACAGAAGGGGACTATGGCAAATGACAAAAGCCATGTCAAGGATGGAAAAAGTGGAAAAAAGGAAAGGATAACAAAAGAGAAAAACTGTCAATTGCTCGAATGAGTTGACTCCTAATGCGCTTCCGCCCAGTTAATGCCGGATGCGATGTTTACCTTCAGGGGCACCTTGAGGTCCCAGACCCCTTCCATAATATTTTTGACAAGTTCTTGAACCAAATCAATTTCATCAGATGGTACTTCAAAAACAATTTCATCATGCACGGAAAGAAGCATCGCAGCCTTAAGATTTCTATCCCTTAACGCGGAATCTACATTTATCATCGCTACCTTAATGAGATCTGCGGCAGATCCCTGAATGGGGGTGTTAATGGCCGTGCGTTCGGCAAATTCGCGAACGTTTCTATTAGAGCTGTTAATATCAGGCAGAAGACGGATGCGGTCGAGCAGAGTAGATGTTTTCTTTGTTTGTCTTGCATCTTCTATTGCACGGTCAATAAATTCTTTAACCCCTTTGTACCTTGCAAAGTAGTTTTTTATATATGTTGTTGCCATCTTCCGGCTTATGCCAAGTTCTTTTGATAAACCATAAGCGCTCATACCGTACACAATACCAAAGTTTATAACCTTGGCCTGCTGTCTTAATTCAGACGTAATAAAAGAAGGAAAAACCTGAAACACTTCGGCTGCCGTGCGTGTATGGATATCCTCATCATCCTTGAAAGCCTTTATCAGAATCTGGTCATCGGAATAATGGGCCAGTATGCGAAGTTCAATCTGCGAGTAATCGGCTGAAACCATAGACCACCCTTTTCTCGGGATGAATGCTTTGCGGATTTCCCTGCCTTCATCAATGCGAATAGGAATATTTTGAAGGTTCGGGTTAGAGCTGCTGAGACGACCTGTGGCGGTAACTGTTTGATTGAAAGAGGTATGTATCCGTCCTGTTTCAGGATGAACAAGCTCAAGCAGGGCATCGGTATATGTTGATTTCAGTTTTGACAGAGTTCTGTATCTTAAGATTATGGCCGGCAGTTCATGCTGGTCTGCAAGCACGGTTAAAACATCAACATCCGTGGAATAGCCTGTCTTTTTTTTAGTTTTTTTCTGTGTCGGCAGATTGAGCTTTTCAAAAAGTATCCGGCCAAGCTGCTGTGATGAATTGATGTTAAATTCTTCTCCTGCAATTGAATATATGCTGTCCTCAAGCCTTTCAAGCTGATGCTCAAAGGATTTTGAAAGAGAGCTGAGCTTTTCCATATCCACACATATTCCTGTCATTTCCATCTTCATCAAAACAGGAACAAGGGGCATTTCCACATTTTTAAAAAGCTCTGTAAGCCCCGCTTTTTTAAGCATGGGCTTCAATACATTGTAAGCCATAAGCGTAACATCAGCATCTTCACAAGCATATGGCACTGCTTTTTCTATTGAGACCCCGGCAAAACCGGAGGATTTATCGCCTGTGCCCACAACCTCTTTATATGTAATTGTCCTGTGATCAAGAAAATCAAGAGCTATCTGGTCAAGATTATGCGCGCGCTTTGATGGGTTGAGAAGATAAGAAGCCAGCATTGTATCAAACATCACTCCCGCAAGGTTTATTCCGTGACGCGACAGGACTATCCAGTCGTATTTTATATTCTGACCGATTTTTTTAATAGCCGGGTTTTCAAGCACAGGTTTTATCAAAGTTAAAACATCTGCAAGATTAAGTTGATCCGGGACATTCGGATAATCATGGCAGCATGGAATATAAAATGCCTCGTCAGGTTTTATCGCAAAGGACAATCCCACAAGTTTTGCGTTCATGGGATTTTCAGATGTTGTTTCCGTGTCAACGGCAAACATCTCTGCGGCCTCAAGACGTGAAATCAGATCGGAAAGCGCATCAATGCTGTTGACAAGGCTGTAACTCTTGCCGGAAAGATCGCTCTGCCGTGGGAAAGCCTGTTGCAATTGCCTGAATTCCAGGTCTTTAAACAACATGGAAAGAATATTGTTATCAGGAGTTTTGGATTTAAACTCCTCCGGGTTAAATGGTAACGGCACGTCAGTATTAATTGTAACAAGCTCTTTGCTCAAAAAAGCCTGGTCCTTGTATTTGACAAGATTTTCATGCTGTTTCTTCTTTTTAATTGTGTCGATCTGTTCATATAACTGCTTCATACTTTTATAGGTTTTAATCAGAGATAGAGCGGTTTTTTGCCCTATACCGGGTACACCAGGGATATTATCCGCTGTATCGCCGCTTAAGCCCATAACATCGATCATCTGGCTCGGTTCAATCCCATAAGTTGTTCTTATGACATCCGAATCTATAGTTTTTTCCTTCATGGGATCCCAGATAATTGCTTTATCGGTTACAAGCTGCATGAAATCCTTGTCTCCTGTAACCATGACCACATTAAAGCCGGCCTTTTCAGCAGTTCGTGAAAATGTGCCGATGAGATCATCTGCTTCATACCCTGACATCTCGACAACCGGCATGTTGAATCCCTTTGTTATCTCCTTTATATATGGAATCTGAATTGACAGGTCATCCGGCATTGGAGGACGGTTAGCCTTGTAGTCTGCATACATTTCATGTCTGAAAGTCGGCCCTTTTGCGTCAAAGAACATTACAATATATTCCGGCGCCCGATCTTCAATCAGCTTTAAAAGCATCCTGGTAAATCCAAAAGCAGCGTTTGTGGGCAAACCTTTTGAGTTTGTAAGACTCCGGATTGCATGATAAGCGCGATAAATATATGCGCTTCCGTCTATCAGATATAATGTCTTTTCTTTATTCATATCAGTTACTTTGCATGGGCAGGATTGATATCTTCTTTCGTTAAAATGTCATTGT
>JAUVHU010000044.1 GCA_030593145.1 Desulfobacteraceae bacterium | reverse complement strand
AATAATCTCATCATATATCTGCTCGAATATCCTTGAAGGGAGCTCTCCCGGTTTTAAAAGCTCCTGAATCTTTTTCTGAATGGCAAGACAGGTTGCATGGGCATCCAGGGTCTCCTGTCGCGGCTTGCCAAGAGAGAACATTCTTGTTTTATCTGTATAATACCCATTATACCCGAAACCGGTATCAATATAAATGATATCACTGCTCTTTAATCTTTTATTCCCCCCGAGAAGAGGAAAGGCCGGGGACTGACTATTGATGCCGCCGGGGCCGTCAAAGGCGGAGGGATGATTACCGGATTCGCCAAAGCAGATGTTTCCGCCAAACAACTCGCTGTTGAATCCTGCCGTGCGCGCGATACCCATGGAGCCGAGTTTCAACATTTCGCATACGATCAAGGTACCGAGTTCCCATTCCGTCATACCTTCGTGGATCAGATCAGGTATAATCGCGTAAACCGTTTCGTGTCGTTTGCCGGCCTCTCTGATCTGAGCAATTTCATAAGCTGATTTTACAGACCGTATTTCTGTCAGGGCAAAGCCGATGTCGCTGAACGTAGTAGCCGGAAGCGCTTCTTTGAGCATCTTGAACAGGCGTAGCGGAGTGGTATTTTCATCAATGCCGAGCCTGGAAAAGTCGTAACCGTAAGCGCTGAGTGCCGGCGGGATATCTTTGAATCTTTTAAATTGTATCAGGTTTTTAAGCGGGGACTCTTGTTTTCCCATTTCAAGGCTGCGGCGTATAAAAAAAACAGGCTCACCCGAATCAGGGATAAAGAGCGCCCCGTTCTGTATTGTCCCGCTGTAATAAAAAATATTGATTTTATCCTGAATCAGGCAGCCGGGCAGATTGCATGCGCCAAGTTTGGCCTGAAGGAATGAAATCCTTTTTTTAATCTCTTTTTCAGGGATGATATGAATAGCATCTTTTTTCATTAAAATTAGGATATAATAATTTAGAATCGGCTGCAAGCACAAGATGAAAAGGCCTTGAGTCTTTTTGGGAAAAGGGGGTATGCAGTGGTGAGAAATAAGATTGATGGATGACCCTTATGTTTTATCTTGCCTTACAGGTTCACCCTTTCGATCTACCTTTATGTTATATTTGTTGAGCTTGTGTCTCAACGTTCGAGGGCTGATGTCCAGTATTTCAGCCGCTCGTTTCTTGTCACCTCCCACACGGTGGAGTATGTTCAGGATGGCTTTTGTTTCGGCCGATTGCTTAACCTCTTCCAGATTCATCATCCGGGGAGGGTCTTTAAAATGCCACAAGAAGTCAGAAGGGAGATGTTCTACATTTATTACTTCGTGATTGTTAAGAATGAACACTCTTTCCACAAGATTTTTCAATTCCCTGACATTGCCAGGCCAATTATAACGAGAGAAAATATCAATGACTTCTAATTTCACTGTCGGTTTGGGCTTTTTGTGATTGGCTGCTAATTGATCGAGAAAGCGATCCACCATCTTGGGAATAACCGATATTCTCTTTCTCAAAGGAGGTATGTATATAGGAACCAGGTGAAGACGGTAAAAGAGATCATCGCGAAACAACCCCTGCCTTACCTCATTCCTGAGATCCTTATTGGTTGCCGAGATAAGGCGGATGTCTACCTTAATCGGCGTACTTCCTCCGATCCGTATAAATTGGAAATCTTCCAGGACACGCAAAAAGTCCACCTGGTTTTCCAGTGGTATTTCAGCGACCTCATCGAGAAACAGGGTTCCTTTGTCAGCTATCTCAAGGCAGCCCTTTTCACGGTTGATGGCTCCTGTAAAGGAACCCTTTTCATGTCCGAAAAGCTTGTCTTCAAACATCAGGCCGGAAAGAATACCGCAGTTAACAGGTACAAAAGGATTTTCAGCTCTGGGGCTTTGCAGGTGAATGATCTTGGCAAGCAGTTCCTTACCTGTGCCGCTTTCCCCCATGATGAGTACATTCACATCGTATTTTGCTACTTGATCAATCTCCTTCATGATGGAATGCATCGCATCAGAGCCCAGGATAAACTCCTGCATGATCGATTTTTCAAGGTGCTTTATATAGAGAGATTGTAGTTTCACAGGTTTTTGCGGCTTTACATCTCGGATGTTCTATAAACCTAACTCCTAAATAAAATAATTATCACAAATAGTCTCTGAGTGTCAAACAAATTCATTGTAGAAACGGCAAGCTTTAGCCCCTGTTGGCAATAATTTGCCAAAGTTATATATCGCGAATCGTTCTTTGCAAGGTACCTGTAAGGAATAAAAGTAATAAATATCAATAAGTTGCTATAGGGCGATATTTCTTTTAGGAGCTGGTATATATTTTGCTCTATGTATAGCAAAATATTGGGGAAGACAGACTATGCCTTCAGAAAAGCTCGTTAAAGATTTTATGCGTCTCTTGGACAGCTATTCTTACATCAAAGAGGACGCAACAGTGCGAGAGGCCTTGCTGCTTATTGATAAGGCAAGAAAAGAGGGCAAACATCTATGCCTTGTTGTCGTGGGAAAGGAGCCAGGCGAAAAGGAGATTATCAAGGGCTTTGTTAAACCCGCTGATCTGGTGTTAGGTTTGACGACCCGCTTTCTCAAGGGGGCTAAAAAGAGTGGGCCGATATTTTGGGAAGGACAATTTGAGAGCGAATGCCTTGACGGCATGAATAAGCGGGTTGGAGAAATTATGGCTCCTGTCAGAGCCTATATAGGGGAAAGCAAGATGCTTATGGAGGCAGTTTTTTTGCTTAATAAGTATCAAGAGGATTTTCTCCCGGCAACAAGCAAGGAGGAAGTGGTGGGCATAATTCACATCCATGACATTTTAGCCTATATTGCCGAACTGGCATCAGGGATACAGAGCAGAACAAAGAAAGGAAGCAGAACATACTGATTTTATAGGTAGATTGGTGCGTTGTTTGAATTCACACAAAACGATTTACTAAAGGAGGTGTGGCATGTCTGATGCCAAGAAGGTTGGAGATTTAATGGTGGAGATAACTGAGTATCCGCATATTCCGTATTGGATGAGCGTGAGGGAAGCTGTTTTCTTGATTCGCAGTACTTATGACAAGAAATCGGGTCTGGGAATACACCGCATGGTTTTGGTGTTTGATGAAAAGTATCAACTTCTCGGTGTTCTGACACTTAAGAAACTTCTTATTGGTATTGAGCCGAAATTTCTTAGAAAGGATGAAAAGTCGCCTTACCAGGGTCTGACAGGCTCCGATTACGCGGAACTTTCTACTCTTCTTGAAGGGACGTTTGATAAAGGATGCAAAGAGGAGGCAAAAAAGCCGGTGAGTGATGTCATGCTGCCGATCGAAGCTAAGGTTGACGTTAATGATTCTATTCCCAAAGCGGCCTTTATTATGATTCATGCTGACGTCAACCTGATTCCGGTGATGGAAGGTGAGAAAGTAAGAGGCGTCTTGCGTATGAGCGACGTTTTTAATGAACTAACCAAAATTGTAGTAGAGTAAGGGAGGTGTGAGATGGTTGAAGAAAAGAAAAAACCAATTGCCACAGGACCCGGCCTTCCGGAGATGCCTGATGAAATAGTTATTTCTCCCCCAAAGTCCGTATTCGACTGGAAGCGCCTGGTTTTTATGTCAATAGGTATTACTTTATTCGTAGTAGTCTATTTTTCCTCACAGTGGCCGGACGCCATTGATCCTGCTGGAGCGCATTTTCCGCTATCCCAGGCGGCCAAGGGAGCGTTGGCCGTGTTTTTACTGGCCAGCACCTGGTGGATATTTGAGGTCGTGCCGATCGGTGTGACCAGTCTCACGATTGGGGTGTTGCAGGCCCTGTTTCTAATAAGACCCGCCAAGCAAGCCTTTAATGATTTCATGGACCCTTCTGTAATGTTTATCTTTGGTTCAATAGTCATTGGCATGGTCTTTACCAAGACAGGTCTGACAAAGCGTCTGGCATATAAGATGCTTGTTGTTGTGGGAGAAAAAACCAGTATGATCTACCTTGGCTGCTTTGTGGTGACTGCGGCCCTGACCCACATCATGGCACACACCGCAGTGGCTGCCACTATATTTCCACTTCTTATGGCTATTTACGCGCTTTACGGAGAGGGAGACAAACAAACCAAATTCGGTAAGGGGCTATTCATGGGCATGGCTTATGTGGCTGGAGCAGGGAGCATAGTGACCCTTTTGGGCGCTGCGCGCGGTGCTGTGGCCATCGGTTTTTTTAACGATATCATGGGAAAAGACATAAGTTTTTTTCAACTGACCTACTATATGTTTATCCCTGGCTGGATAATGGTTTTCGCCCTTTGGGGATTTTTCATGGTCTGTTTCAAGCCGGAAAAAAAGAGTATCCCCGGCCTCAGGGAAAAGGCAAAACAACTGAACGCTCAATTGGGAAAGATTACCAGAGATGAAATTATGGCCATAGTCATCGTTGGCGCGGTGATCATTTTTCTGGCGCTGCGGTCTTTTTACCCTGAGTTGAAGATCTTTCATAAAACAGCGATTGTTTTGCTTTCGACCGTGATATTCTTTCTTGTCAAGATTCTCGATGTTAATGACCTCGAAGAGATTCCATGGAATATCATTCTCCTGTTTGCCGGTGCCATGAGTATAGGCTTTTGCCTCTGGGAAACAGGCGCTGCCAAATGGCTTGCCGTGAACTGGCTCGTCATGTTCCAGGAGTCCAGCGCCTTCGTATTTGTCATGAGTATAGCGTTTTTTGTCATGATCATGACAAATTTTATCATGAACGTGGCAGCTATCGCCATCTCTCTTCCTGTGGCATTGGTAATTGCTCCGTATCTCGGCGTGGCCGGAGAGGTTATACTCTATGCGTCACTGGTAGTAGCGGGTATGCCTTTTCTCCTGCTGGTGGGCGCGGCCCCGAACGCCATAGCATATAATTCAAAGCAGTTTAGCACGGGCGAATTTTTTCTTTACGGCCTTCCGGCCAGTATTATCCTGATGGCTGTAGTGGCTCTGAGCGTTTTTGTGATCTGGCCGATGCTGGGCATGCCGATAACGATACCCAGACCGTAGTAAGTGAAAAAGTAAAGGTTACTGTTTGAAACACCTCGCAGGACGAAAACTATCGATTTGTGAGGTTATCTTCAAAATCTCCTAAGTCCCCCCTTTACAAAGGGGGGACTGGAGTAAGTTTCTTAGAGAAAAAAGAGTATTAAAAAAATGGCTAAAATCAAGAATCTAAAAGAACTAATGATTCCCATCACAGATTACCCCAACATGCCGTATTGGGCCACCCTGGAAGAGGCTATTGTTCTGTTGAACTTTTCTTATGAGACAGCCCATGACACTATTTTGGTCTTTGATGAATCTTATGGACTCATCGGTGTTTTAGACCAGAAGGAGATGCTGAGAGATATTCATCCAGGGTTTTCAAAACTTTCTCCAAAGAAAGTTTCCGATGAATGGGAAAAGCTTATAGCAACTCATAATCTTGACCAGTTAAAAAAACCGATAAAGGATTTTATCACTCCATTTAACATAATTGTAGATGTCGAAGATCATGTCCTGACAGCAGCCCATCTTATGCTTAAACACAATATAGATCTGCTACCGGTTAAGGAGTCGGAAAACGTGGCAGGGGTAGTGAAAATGCGTGATATATTTCATGAGATTGCAGCGTTTATTCTCAGGTTTTGAAGTATACTTTGCATGACTATAAACTACGGTTTTTGAAACGGTCAGAATGTTGGAGGATCAGGGATTAATACTTTTATAATTTCTTTGCGTTTCTTGTGTTTTTTGTGGTAAATAAAAACATAATCAAAAAAGTTCTAATTATGACCGTTCACAGTATAGCTGCTCAAGTACATTCCTGATAAAGGTGAGTTGAGGAGTCAAATGCGTAGTTTATTAAGCATATTCAAAAAGATCAAGTTTAAGAAGGCTGACATTCCCAAAGCATCTCCTCCTGATGGAACGTCATTCAAAGAGAGATACGACTGCTTTCAGAAACTTCTCGCCGATAACAACTCCATCCTTGAGACAATGGCTGATATGGAAGAAAAGCTCTCAGGGGATTATATGTTTGACATGCATTATGTTAATTCCAAGTGTGATATTCTGGTAGAAAAGGTTCAGAGTGTTATAGAGAATCTCGATAGTCTCTCAAATGGAGAATATGGCGGCCTCTATGATGAATTTGAAAAAATTAACGCTGTAATCAAAGATACCCTTGCCCAAAAAATCGAGATTCCCGTAACGGATTTCACCATACCTTTTGAAGATGTAACAAAAGATATGGTACGCAGCGTAGGTGGCAAGAATGCTAATTTAGGGGAAATCAAAAGCAGGCTTAATCTCCCGGTTCCTGAAGGCTTTTGTATAAGCGCGCATGCCTTCAAGAGATTTATGGATTATAATGAGTTAGGAGATAAGATCAGTGTTGCTTCGTTGGATCCGGTCAGTATGGCAGAGCTCACCAGGGTAAGCAAGGAGGCGCAAAACCTGGTTTTGAAAGCCCGCGTCCCCTCTGATTTAGAAAAAAGTATATCAGATGCCGCATCGGAATTAGAGAGAAAAGCAGGTCACAGGACCAGCGGATTCTATGCGTCCGTCAGAAGCAGCGCCATCCATGAGGATGCCCAATTTACCTTTGCGGGGCAGTACAAGACCATACTTAACGTCGCGCCGGAAGACGTAGTTTCAGCATATGTTGAGATTATTGCCAGTCTCTTTACCACAAGGGCCATATTCTATTGTAAAAGTAAAGGCTTCCGGGAAGAAGATATGGTCATGGCTGTTGGAGTGGTTGAAATGATTGATGCCAAGGCAAGCGGGGTTATGTACTCGCGTGATCCCACGGATGAAAGAAAGCAGGGGGTCATAATCAATGGGGTTTGGGGCCTGGGAAAATATGCCGTTGATGGTATAGTAGAACCACATACTTATGTAGTCTCGAGGGATGTTCCCGGGACCATTTTGGAAAAAAACCAACCCGTGCAGCAGGATATGCTCATATGCAGCCTTGACGCCGGCGTAATAGATACTCGTGTGCCGGATTATATAAAACGGATGCCGTGTCTGACTGAGGAGCAAGTAATCACTCTTGCCGAATATGCCCTGGTACTTGAGAAACACTATGGGAAGCCACAGGATATAGAATGGGCACTTGATTTGAACGATAATCTTCTTATTCTGCAGGCAAGACCACTTCGGATTGTAGCGGAAAAACGGAGCAAGTCTATTCCCAGATCTTTACCCGGCCATAAGATTTTGATCGATAAGGGGCAAATTGCCTGCAAGGGTGTTGGTGCGGGAAAGGTATATTTTGTTACCAAAGATGAAGAACTAAAGAGCTTCCCGGAAGGGGCTGTTCTTGTGGCCAAACACACCTCTCCGAAGTTTGTGACTGTCATGGACAAGGCCAGCGCTATTATTACCGATGTAGGAAGTCTTACAGGCCACATGGCGTCGCTTGCGAGAGAGTATAGGGTGCCCACTATTCTTAATGTCGAGACAGCCATGAAGACCTTGAAGCCCGGCCAGGAAATTACTGTTGATGCTATTAATAGAAGCATTTATGATGGGCGCATAGAGCAGCTTATCGAGGCAGGAAAAGCAGAGAACCCTTTCGAGGATACTCCTGTTTTTGAGGCGTTAAGAGCTGTTTTAAAAAGCATAGTTCCTCTGAACCTTCTATATCCCGAGGATAAAGAACGATTTAGTCCCAAATATTGTGAGACCTTTCATGACATAACCCGGTTTGCCCATGAAGTGGCGATGAATGAGATGTTCAAGATCGGTGAGGGTGCGCACAGGAAGGGCGAGGCCATGAAACTGCATGTCCAGCTCCCTCTTGATATACGCGTAATAGATCTGGGTGGTGGTGTGGAAAACGGTTCAGGCAAGATCACAGTTGATAATATTACTTGTATCCCCATGAAGGCTCTTCTAAAAGGTATGATGTCTATAGAATGGCCGGGTCCTCCACCTGTAAATGTAAAGGGCCTGATCAGTATAATTGCCACTACCACTATGCTTCCTAACCCCGAGAAGGCGTTCTCTGAACCCAGCTTTGCTGTAGTATCGAGAGAATACATGAACTTCAGTATCAGGCTCGGTTATCATCTGCAGACTCTCGAGGCGTATGCGGGTGATTCCATCAATGATAACTATATCCGTTTTTTGTTTAGAGGTGGCGGGGCATCCCACGACAGACGTGCCAGAAGGACTCAACTCATAAAGAAAATTTTGGAAAAGATAGATTTTCATGTTGATGCGACCGGGGATGTCCTGGATGGCAGGGTGACCAAGTATGACAGAATTACTATTGAGAAAAAACTGGATATAATGGCCAAGTTGACCGTATTCACCAAACAATTGGATATGACTTTGTTTAGTGATGATGTTGTAAATTGGTATGTTAAGGAATTCATCAAGAAACATTATGCCGAGGAAACCAAACCGGATACCTGATTCCTGTTGGATAAGCCTACGTCTCACAATACGAATCTAATCTACAAAAATTATGGCCTACTTCAGGATATCATGAAAAAAGAACATGAATTGAATACCAAGGAAGGGTTGTTGGAAGCCAACAGGTTTCTTGTCGGTGTTGTGAATGGTATCAAAGACACAATTATGGTTGTTGATACGGATTACAAGATAATAGGAGTAAATGAATCGCTTTTAAGAAAAATCGGCAAACCAATGCATGAAATAGATGGCAGACCTTGTTATCGGCTTCTTCACAATTTGGACAAACCCTGTGCTCTCAACCATCCTTGCTCTATTCGGGATGCACTCAGAACAGGTGAAATTTGCGATGTTCTTCGTACGCGTCTTATTGGGCCTAATATTACATATACTAGGAGTATAGCCTATCCGATATTGAATGACCAAGGTAAAATTGTTCGGGTGATTCAAATGGAAAGGGACATCACCAAATGGAAAAAAGTTGGTGACCAGTTTTATAATATACAAAAGCTGGTATCTATGGGAAAGTTGGCAGCAGGTCTGGCGCATGAATTAAACAACCCGATGGCGGTAATCCTTGGTTTTGTCGATCTTCTCTTAGAAAAAACGGAACAAGGCACCCAGAGCTACGATATTCTCAAGACTATAGAGAGACAGGGGTTTAATTGTAAACGGATTGTTGAAAATCTTACAAGTTTCGCTACATTTTCAAAGATAACCAAGCATTCTACTGACGTCAATAAAAGTCTTGAAAGGGTAATTTCTGTGATTATGGATATCTTGCGTAATGAGAAGATTGTTATAGAGAAAAACTTTGCAGGAGATCTGCCAAGAGCAAAAGGAAATCCAGAACATTTACGTCAGGTCTTTACGAACTTGATTACTAATGCCGTTGCTGCTATGCGCGGAGGGGGGCTTTTAACCATTTCTACCAGACATAATAGCTCTGAAAACAGAGTGGAAATTCTTTTCATGGACACAGGACATGGTATTAAAAGGGAATACAGAGATGAAGTATTTGATCCTTTTTTTACCACAAGAGAGGTGGGAGAGGGACCCGGGCTGGGTCTTTCGGCCTGTTTTGGCCTGGTGTCCAAATACGACGGAGACATAACTTTTGAGACAGTGACTGAAGAAGAGGACAGAAAGAAGAAAGGCACTACCTTTACTGTGTCTCTACCTGGCGATTTTTCATAAGTGAGCAAAGGTCTCTTGCCAACATCTTTTGGCTTGAAGATTTGTTGTTTGTTGACGCCTGACTTCTGAATAAGGAAATTGCGTCGCGGAAAGATACCGGTGTACTTACGGTTATTGTGAGGTTAAGGATAGTGAACAAAGAAAAAAAATATTTCGCCGAGAAATACTATAATATAAGAAAGGCTATCATTCTTGTCGGCATTTTGGTTATGACGCTTCTCATGGTTGCTTTCTATCTGAGCATGTACTCTGTTGGACAGATGAAAGAGATCATTTCTGAAGATTTTAACCGGCAGCAACTGGTATTAGCAAAGTATGCCGCCAATCGGATGGAAAATAGCCTGGATTTGATTAAGAGAGAACTTTTGCTGTTAAACCTTTCTCCATCCATTCAATATTTGGAGAAGGTATCCTGGGCCAGCCGCATGAATACCACCTTGTCCGCTGTTAAGGATGAAGGGGTCCTCGAAATAAGATTTATAGACAGCAACGGCAAAACCGCCTATATTGTTGATGAGCTGGGGATGTCCCATGTGATACACGGTGATTTTTGCAATACGGACTGTTTTGAGTGGATGCATTCAAGAGAAAACAAGAATAGGATTTATGCTTGTGAGGTTACAGAAGAGAATGAAAGGTATCCCGGCCAACTTATTATGTGTTTAGCCACATCTACTTATGAGCAATCTGTTGATAAGGCTTATCCAGTGGCTACCGGGAAATTGGCAGGAGTGCTTTTCTTTATGATAGATGTAACACGTTTAGTTGAAAAGGCCGTTAAAAGTATAAGATCAGGTAAGACCGGATATGCCTGGGTTATAGATAGCAGGGGAATATTTCTTTACCACCCCCAAAGCGAGTTAATTGGAAAGGATGCTCTTAGTGCCCGTGCCATGAGAAAACCCAAGATTGCTTTCTCCCAGATCAATGCGATTCAAAAGGAAAAGATGCTCGAAGGTAAGGAGGGAACCGGGTGGTATACCTCGGGGTGGCACAGGGGCGTGGAAGCCGAAATGAAAAAATTGATCGCTTATGCTCCGATCCATCCTCGGGTGGGCCCTCAATCTTTCTGGTCGGTGGCGGTGGTAGCGCCGCTAAGTGAAGTCGAAGACGCGGTCCATTCGGTTTTTATCCGCCAGTTTTATATCCAGGGCAGCATTTTGTTTGCTATCATTTTTGGGAGTATGTATATCATAAATTTTGAGCGACGCTGGTCCAAGGCGCTGGAAACAGAGGTAATGAAGAAAACAGACGATCTGAAGAGTTCGCTTGAAGAACTGAAAAAATCAGAGGAGCAATACAAGACACTTGTAGAAAGTGCAGAGGACCTGATCTTTACTGTAGATGAAAAGGGAAGGTTCCTGTCCATGAATAAATGCATCTCCAATTTCTTCGGCAGGCGGGTGGAAGATCTGGTCGGCAAAACTTTTCGTAACCTTTTTTCTGAAGAGAGTGCGGAAATACAGGAGCGTTTTGTCGGAGAGGTGTTTAATACTGAAAGGAACGTAAACGTAAAATATCCGGTGGAAGTCGGGAACCGTGAATATTGGTTTTCCAGCAACTTTGCGCCGCTTAAGGATGAGGAAGGTAAGGTGTTTGCTGTCCTGGGAATTTCGAGGGATATTACAGAGAGAAAGAAGTTGGAAGAAGAACAGATGTATAATACGGAAAAGCTGGCCTCTCTGGGAAAATTGTCCGCCGGTGTAGCGCACGAATTGAATAACCCTGTGGCGGTAATTGTTGGTTTTAGCGATCTTCTCCTGGAAAAGATAGAGCCTGGCAGCAAAAACCATGAGATTCTTGAAACCATAGAGAGGCAAGCGCTCAATTGTAAAAGGATAGTTGAAAGTATTCTGAGCTATGCCAGGTGTCCCGAGGTAATAGAGTACTCTGCCGATGTCAATGAAAACATTGAAAAAGTGATTTCTGTGGTTGAAAATATTTTAATTACAAAAAATATTACTTTAGAGAAGCACCTCACAGAAAATCTGCCAAAAGTAAGAGGAGATTCAGGACACTTGCAGCAGGTTTTCATGAATTTTATTACCAATGCTTTTGGTGCTATGAAGAGAGGCGGAGTTTTAACTATATTTACTAACCTCAATAGGTCTGGAAACAGAGTAGAAATTATTTTCAAAGACACAGGACATGGTATTAAAAGAGAATACAAAAACAAAATATTTGAAGCATTTTTCACTACAAAAAAGGTAGGAGAGGGTACAGGCTTGGGTCTTTCGGTTAGTTATGGTATAATAAATAAGTATGGTGGAGACATAACCTTTGAGACAGTGGCTGAAGAAGAGGACATGGAGAAAAAAGGCACTACCTTTAAGGTATTTTTACCTGTTGCTTCTTTGGAAAGTGGACAAAAGACCGGCTCTAACTAAACTCAGGCAATCTGCCTGCACAGGAGGTAAATAAAAATGGCTGCACAAATTTTGATTGTTGACGATGAACTTGATATGCTTGCGCTTCTTGCTATGATTATTTCGGAAAAGACCGAGCATAAAGTTGTTACCACCAATAATCCCTTAGAAGTGCCCGAATTGATTAAAACAGGGGACTATAATCTACTGATCTCTGATCTCAAGATGCCAAGTATGGATGGCGTGGAACTCATCACTGAGGTTAAAAAAATAGATAATCATATTCCCATACTCATCATTACGGCTTACGGCTCTGTTGAGTCGGCAGAAGAGGTTATAAGTCAAGGCGCTTATGATTGCATCACCAAGCCCTTTCGTAAGGAGCAGATATTGATTGCTATTGAAAGGGCGTTAGAATGGCAAAAGATGAAAAAGGAACTAAGCCGACTGAAAGAGAAGACATAGAGATCCTCTTCCTCGATAAGTGAAGATGAATAAAGAAGAGCGGAAAGTGAATATATGACTTTTGTCATTTTGCAACTTTGCGACACATTCAAATCTGTTTTATTTTACCCTGGAAATCCTGATCCTTTGGGCCAGGATTCTTTTATTTGAAAAAGGTGTATTGGGTACACTAAAAAAAGACATCGCAGAAAGCGAAAGAATGTTAAAGGCGCTGATAAAGTCTTTAGAAAACAAACCCTTGACCCCTTGAATCCTCCCGCCGTGCTCGCGCCCGTCGCGGCAGGTGGACCCTCTTCTCCAACTAAATTGGAGAAGAACCTCAACTTTCAAAGGTTCCATAGTAATTTTGCCAAAAATAAAAATACTGCTCATTTATCCCTATTGTCTTGAAGACAGGCTTCATGCCGAAGAGGTAAGCTTTGTGCCGATTGGTCTTTATTATGTCGGCGCTTTTTTAAAGGAAAATCATTATGATGTAGAAATACTGAACTGGCATGATATCAACAAGACCCCCCAAGAAATTAAAGAGACCTTAATTGTAAAAAATCCGGATATAATCGGTTTTTCCATATTGCACGCAAACCGCTGGGGCGGCATAGAGATCGCCCGGATCGCGAAACAGCTTGATCCGAATGTAAAAATCATTTTTGGAGGGGTTGGCGCTACCTTTTTATGGAAGCATCTATTAACGCATTTTAAAGAGATCGATTTTGCTGTCATAGGAGAGGGGGAATACACTTTCTTAAATATAGTAAAATGCATTGAAAAATATCATTCCGACAAAAGCAGGTATAAACATATAAAAAATATCAGGGGAATCGCTTTCAGAAAAGGAGGAAAAGTTGTCAAGACAAAGGCTGCCGAGGCCATCAAGGAACTTGACAAATTACCGATTCCGGCAAAATATTTTAAATATCAACATGTCGCATTAACTCGTGGATGCCCCGGAAACTGCGCCTTTTGCGGATCGCCCAAGCTTTGGGGACATAAGGTCAGGTTCCATTCAGCAGATTATTTTGTCAAACAGATAGAGCTGCTTTATAAAAAAGGGGTTACCTTTTTTTATGTTTCAGATGATACATTTACGTTTAAAAAAGATCTGGTGATAAAGGTTTGCAAAAAGATTCTGGAAAGAAACCTTAAAATAGTCTGGGTGGCTATATCTCGCGTTAATTATATCAGCGAAGAGATTTTATACTGGATGAGAAAGGCCGGATGCATTCAGATCAGCTATGGGGTGGAAAGCGGTTCTGAGAAGATAAGAGATTTTCTGAACAAAAACATTAAGACCGATCAGATTAAAAGAGCCTTTGCGTTGACAAGAAAGTACGGCATACTGGCACGGGCCTATTTTATTTATGGCTGTCCTGGAGAAAACCGGGATACGATTCAGGAGACCATTGATTTAATTCATGAGATTAAACCGCTTGGCGCTATTTTTTACATACTTGATATATTTCCAGGAACAGCTCTTTATTCTGATTTTAAAAGGAGAGATAGGCAAACAGACAGTGTCTGGTTAAAGCGGGTAGAAGATATTATGTACTTTGAAACCGATCCAGCTCTATCTAAGGAATTGATACTGGCTTTTGGGAAAAAACTCAGAATCGATTTTCACGAAAATCTTTCCGGTTTTGCCGATGAAATTGAACTGATAGATGATAAAGAATTATATGAAACGCATTCCGATTTTTGTTCAAGACTGGCAATGACTTTTGACTATGGCGATTATTCCGGGATTGAAGCTGTAAAAGATAAAGAAGGGGTTGCCGAAAGACTGTATCAAAAATCTCTGGGTTATTATCCTGATCATCGGGCATATTTAGGGTTGGGTATCATTAAGCAAAAAAAAAGGTTGTACGAGGAATCTATTAGCGTCCTCTTAGACGGTATTGAGAAATTTCCGGATAGTGAGCAGCTTCATATCTGTCTGGGAATAAGTTATATGAATTTAGGGAAGTATAACGAGGCGATTCCATATTTTCAAAAATTTAAAGATTCAGAACAGGCGCGTTATTATATTTCAAAGTGTATGAAATAAGTTTAAAGTGCCTAAAGTGAGCTAAAGTGTCTAAAGTTAAGGTGTTGCTTCGCTCCATTAATTTATATAAAATTAACAGAATTGAAGAACCCTGTAGCAAACCAAGCTACGGGGAATGAGCTCACTATTGCGGTTCAACAACTTCAGGTATTTTGCCTGGTTCCCATGCTCCTGTGTGGGAACGAGAAAACCGTAAATCGACAACTGTAAACCGTGAACGGTTACTATAGACTTTTATTATTTTGTCTGTGCCTGTTTGTGTGTGTCTGTGGCGGGTTCTTTTTTACGATTTTTTAAGTTGTTCAGGCATCATCTGCGATAATTTAAATACAGCGCCTCCCGCAAGGGCAATAAAACCGCTTAAAGCAAACAGCACAAATGATCCCATTATTTCATACAGACACCCGCTTATAAAAATGCCGACAGTCATGCCCAGACCGTATGTTACGGCATTATTTACAGCCTGTCCCGTAGTTTTTGCTTCGATCGGTGTCAGTGAGTCAATATAAAGAATACTGGCTATGTGAAATGATCCATAGGTTATCGCGTGGAGTATTTGAGTAAGCAGGATTATGGCGGTAGATGTTGAGGAAAAAAGTATAAACCATCTTAACGCGGCCACCACAAAGGAAAAAACCAGGACATTTTCCATGGAAAAGCGTTTGAATATCCTGTCTGATTTTATCATGACAATTATTTCTGCTGTTGATGCCAGAGCCCATGTAATTCCTATGAATGTGTTCCCATAACCTAAATTTGCCAGGTGAATGGAAAAGAATGCATAGTAGGCTCCATGGCTTACAAGCATTAAAAAAGCGCAAAACAGAAAAACAATTAAACGTCTGTTTAAGAAAATATTCGCAAATGGAGAAAAAGGTCTCTTCTCTCTATTATTGTCAGTATCTGGAATTTTTGTAGAAACAAAGGCCTGGAGTAATGATCCCGCAAATATAAGCATGATAATTATTTCTATGGAAAAAAGATCGATTATTCTTCCAAGGATTATGACAACTGTAATGAAGGCTATCGAACCCCATGCCCTGAGCGTGCCGTAGCTTTTCTTTTTATGGCCTAATATATCGATGGTAAATGCTTCCAGAAAGGATATGATCGGCGCATAAAAAATTGCGTAGCAGGTTGTAATGACAAGCATGAGCCGGAAATCAGCAGTATATATCAAAAGCGCCCAGATAGCGGTACTTATAAAATTGCATAAGATATATATCGGTTTTCTTATATGGAATCGATCTGCGAGTATTCCCCAGAACAGGGGGAATAGAACCGTTACTCCGGTTCTTGCGGCAGACAGAGCTCCTATCTGGAAACCGCTAAACCCCAAATGATAACAGTATAAATTAAAATAGGGCAAAAAGATGCCCATTATGCCGAAATATAAAAAGTACTGGGAACTTATTATAATTTTAGAAGAATTCAGGTTTTTCAAAGAGACTTTTTGCTTCATGCTTGTCTAATACGGCAATAATTCTGAAAACACAACTCGCAACTTGTATATCTTTTTTGTAACCGTTCACTGTTTACAGTGAACGGTTACTCTTTTCTTTACAAATTGCTACTTTAATGGTAAATTATATAAATAAATCCTGAGCCAATTTCAAAACGTCCCCTTTTGCCCAATATCTGCGTCAGGCGAAAATTTTGCACGGAGTGACACGAAGTGAAGCGTTAGCGCTAACCTTTAGCGCTATCCTCGAAATACGGTAGTGTATTCCTGTGGTTAAAATTTTCGCCTTCCTTGATCTTGAACAAAATTGAACATTTTGAAACAGCCTCTCCTGTTTAAAATAAAACCATTAGCTGGAGCTGGAAATGGACTATATCAAAATAAGATTTAGCGATGATATTAATCAATTGAATTCAAAAATGAATTCAAAAATTGAAGAAACTATTGATGATATGTTTCGATCAATGAACCCGATTTTTTCTTTTTCCGAATGTATATGGAAACCCCAGATGGATATATATGAAACCACTGAAGAGATAATTGTGGTAGCTGAAATTGCAGGGGTAAGGAAAGAGGACCTTGGGGTTGAAATCAGCAATAGAGCTTTAAAAATTTATGGCGACAGGGCTGAAATGCCCAGGGTTGAAAATACAACTTACAGACTTGCTGAGATCCAGTATGGCAAATTTGAACGTATTCTATTTTTTCCAGTGCCTGTTGATACCAATAAGGTAATTGCAACATATTCGAACGGCTTTCTTCAGGTAAGGCTTGGCAAACTTGTTGTTGGCGGGACATATACAATTCCTATCACAGACAGATAGCGAGACCTTTGAAAAACGCTTTTGAAAGCAATACCAGGAGGTATTCATGATCGAGCAGCAACCACCTGTGGCATCTAAATCTCAAAAAATTCCGGAACTTCTTCCGATTCTTCCATTATTTGACACTGCTCTTTTCCCCAAAATGGTTTTACCCCTTGTTATAATGCAGAAAGAATCTGTTCAACTGGTGGATGAAGCAATGTCTAAAGATCGTATTATTGGACTTCTAATATCAAAAAACGCAACAGTAAAACCCAGTTATACTGCTGACGATCTGTATTCTGTGGGTACCAGCGCTCTTATTCTCAAAATGGCAAAAACAGAAGACAATACAGCGCAATTGCTTGTCCAGGGTTTGGACAGAATGAGAGTAACGGACTATATTGGAGGAAAGCCCTATTTGCGTACCCGAGTGGAATATATTAAAGATAAAGCAGAAAAGGATAAAGAAAATGATGCTCTTATGTCCAACATTGTCGGCATGTTTGCCAGGGTTGTAGAACTTTCACCGGGCATACCCCAGGAAATCGCGGCAATGGCCAATTCAATACAGGAGCCCGGGATATTGGCTGATATGGTTGCTTCAATAATTAATTCTACGATTAAAGAAAAGCAGAAAGTTCTGGAACTTATTGATATTAAAAAACGATTAAAGGAAGTGGCGAGACTCGTCAAGTATCAGCAGGAGGTTCTTGAACTTGGTTATAAGATACAGTCTCAGGTAAAGGGTGGTATGGATAAGAAGCAGAGGGAATACTACCTGCACCAGCAATTAAAGGCTATCAAGGAAGAGTTGGGTGAAAAGGATGAGACCACTGTTGAGGTTGAAGAATACAGGGTCAAGGTAAAGGAGAAAAAACTTCCCGAGGAAGCGCTTAAAGAGGCTGAGCGTGAAATTAACCGCCTTTCCAGAATGCACCCGTCATCTGCTGAATATACAGTTGCTTCAACCTATCTTGACTGGTTGACAACCCTTCCCTGGCATGAAAGCACAAAAGACAATCTTGATATAAAAAAGGCGAGAGCAATTTTAGACCAGGATCATTTTGGTTTAAAGAAACCCAAAAAACGGGTTATAGAATATCTTGCCGTGCGGAAGCTTAAGCCTGAGTCTAAGGGTCCTATCCTGTGTTTTGCCGGCCCTCCCGGAACAGGGAAGACATCGCTGGGGCGCTCTATTGCACGGGCTTTAGGACGAAAATTTATCCGTATTTCCCTGGGAGGCGTAAGGGATGAGGCTGAAATCAGGGGGCATCGCCGCACATATATAGGAGCTCTTCCCGGCAGGATTATTCAGGGGATCAGGCGGGCGGAATCAAACAATCCTGTTTTTATGCTGGATGAAATAGATAAACTTGGGAGCGATTTTCGAGGGGACCCTTCATCGGCTTTGTTGGAGGTGCTGGATCCGGAGCAAAATTATTCCTTTACCGACCATTATTTGGATGTGCCATTTGATCTGTCTAATGTCATGTTCATTACAACCGCAAACATCCTCGATACCGTACCTCCTGCATTGAGAGACAGGATGGAGGTGCTGGAGCTGTTAGGTTATACACAGTATGAAAAAATAAAAATCGCAACCCGGTTTCTCATACCTCGCCAGCGTGAAGCCCACGGTCTTACGGCTTCCCAGATCTCTTTCACAAAAGGCGCTTTAAACAGGATTATATCCGGTTATACACGGGAAGCGGGCTTGAGAAATCTTGAGCGGGAAATAGCAAATATTTGCAGGGGGGTGGCAACCAAGATAGCAGAAGGAAATAAAAGGCCTGTTACAATCGGGGTTAAGGATCTCTCCGGTTACATCGGACCTGTGCGCTTTGCCTCAGAGGTCAGCGCAAGAACTTTGACTCCGGGTGTGGCAATGGGGCTTGCCTGGACTCAAACAGGAGGCGAGCTGCTTTTTGTTGAAGCCACAGCCATGAAAGGAAAAGGAGGCTTAACCTTAACCGGTCAACTTGGGGATGTTATGAAGGAATCAGCAACAGCCGCTTTAAGTTTTATTCGGTCAAATGCCGATTTGCTTGGGGTTGACGAAGATTTTTTTAAAAAACACGACATCCATATACATGTGCCCGCAGGAGGTATACCTAAAGATGGACCTTCTGCCGGTGTTACAATGCTTACCGCTCTAACATCCCTGCTAACCAACAAAACAATTGTAAAAGACCTTGCTATGACAGGTGAAATTACCTTGAGAGGGGAGGTGCTGCCGGTTGGAGGTGTAAAGGAGAAGGTTCTTGCGGCGCATCGCGCGGGGATTAAGACCCTTATTATGCCAAAGTGGAACCAAAAGGATTTGGAGGATATACCGAAAAAGGTTCAGAGTGAAATCCGTTTTTACTTTATTGATAAGATGCTCGATGTTTTAAAAATTGCGTTCGAGGAATAAAGGCTGCTGGGTGTTTTGCTCAATTTAGGTCATATAATGATAAAATATTACGACTATAAAATAATAAAAAAGGATAGCCGGTATATTCTTTTAAGTTTTCTTGCTGTCTGCGGCCTGTTGTTGATTATTCATGGCTGTTCAACGGGAAAGCCCGCACCTGCTCCCGCGGGATATCCGAAACCCTATAAAGTCTTGGGAAACTGGTACCAGCCTGTTCCGAATTCGCATGGCTTTAGCCAGCGCGGGAAGGCATCATGGTATGGCAAAAAGTTTCACGGCAGAAAGACAGCAAATGGTGAAATTTACAATATGTATGCTATTAGCGCTGCTCACAAGACCCTCCCCCTTGGAACCTATGTCAGGGTGCATAATCTAAAAAACAACAGGAGTATTGATGTCCGCATCAATGATCGCGGGCCATTTGTCAGGGGCAGGATCATTGATCTTTCCTATACCGCGGCAAAAAAACTCGGAGTGGTCGGCCCAGGCACCGCTCCTGTTAAAATAACGGCTCTTGGCACACCTGTACGATCTAAAACAAAAAAGGGAACCATCAGATCCTATGTTCCGCTTGATTATTATAAGGGTGATTTTACTGTTCAAATAGGGGCATTTACTGATCGCAATAATGCCGAGAGATTAAAGCAAAAACTTGATTTAACTTACAAGAACACGCATATAACAATATATAAGAACGGGGATGAAACTTTTTACAGGGTGCGTGTGGGTCGCTGCTCAACCCTGCAAAAGGCAATAGAGTACGAAAATAAACTTATTGAAAACGGGTTTGAAGGAGCTTTTGCAATTGCAGAGTAGCCGACAAAGTAAAGCAATGCTGCAAAGAGTTGTATTTCTCGATAGGGACGGTGTTATAAACAGGGATTCACCGGATTACATAAAGAGCTGGGATGAATTTGAATTCCTTCCAGGAAGTATTGAGGCAATAAAACGTCTGATTTTAAACCGGTTTATCACGATCATTATTACAAACCAGTCGGTGATAAACCGCAATATGGTATCAAGAGAAGGCCTTGAATATATTCACGCCATGATGAAATCGGCTGTCAAATCAGGGGAGGGCGAAATAAAAGACATATTTTTTTGTCCCCATATACCAGAAGATGAATGCGGCTGCCGCAAGCCAAAGCCGGGCCTGATTTATAAGGCCCAAAAAAAATACCGGATCGATCTTGCAGATTCGGTCATGGTGGGGGACAGCACAAAGGATATTGAATGCGCGCGTAACGCGGGATGCGGCCGGAGCATTCTTGTCAAAACCGGCAACGGGGCAATAACTGAAAAGATCCTGTCGGAAAGAAGTATTTCTCCCGATTTTGTGGCCAAAGATCTATATCATGCGGTTGACTGGATAATTAAATAGTATCCATCCACAAGTGGCATCTTTCGGCCCCTGGCGGCGTTCTCGCTTTTTTGCAATCCTCGGAATAGTCGCACTATGCCTGCGGTTGCAAAAACGCTCGAGCCTTGCCAGGAACCAAAATCTACCACTTGTGGATGGATACTAACTAAGTTGAACGAAAACCTTTTTCTTTGTCATTTCGACCAAAGGGAGAAATCTTTAACTGCCGGGGTTCAATCTAATCTACTGATTCGATC
>JAUVHU010000057.1 GCA_030593145.1 Desulfobacteraceae bacterium | reverse complement strand
CTTGTAAGTCTGTTTGCATGATCGGGCTTAATGCCTCTCTTGCTGCCTGTATAAAAAAAGTCCTCCAATCCTTTATGTTTGAAAGATTTAATCATAATCACGTGTGTAACCTTTTGGGTTACGATTGTCAATATTTATTTTCAGCCAACCATTAAGTGTAAAGAAATAAATCAATGATATTAGGTGTTGCTGACTTATTTCTTGATTTTGTAATCGGGAAGTTGAGTTTATTTGTTCCTTAATTTTCGGCTGTTACCCACGCGAAGGGTTAGATTCGTTGAATCAAAATATTCTATCAGCGGTATCAAAAATTTGCGTGATACTGATGCCATATCCTTAAACTGCGGAGTTGTGATTTCTTTGTTTAACTTTAAATAATCAACCAGCCTGCTTTTTAAATCATTTACCGCTTCAGTATAGAAATATAGATCCTCTTTTATCTTGAGTATAAGTCCTTCCTCAACAAGAAGCATAAGCACATCTTTGGCTCGCGCGGCATCAACATCGAGAGTTTTACTAAGCTCTTTGAAATACGGGGGCGTTAATTTGCTTTTCGCGTAAGTATCCAGGATTTTTTTTCTTATGACAGCCTGATCAGCTCCAAGTGAAACAGTATGCGAAGAAAGATGGATAGAATCTTCTTCCTGTATGATTTCTTTGTCGTTTATCAGTTGGCTGAGCATTAGATGAAACAGTTTTGAATTTAGGAAAGAAGAAAACTTGGATTTGAGTTCTTCTTTTGGCATACCGGCTTTAAGAGGATTGGATTTATGGTAATTGTCAAGATAATCAAACGATTCTTTTTTGAGTTTTTCAAGATTATTATTATGAATGTAAAACCGGTTTTCTTTGTCAAAGCAAATAATTGTCTTTTTTGACATAAGACCCTGCATGGCATTGTTAAGCTGCTTTTCAGACAGATTAGTCATTATTTTAAGGTCGGAAAAGGAAACACCCTGATACCCGAATTCATTAACATGATAGGCAATTATTTCTTCAGGCTTACTGTCGTCAATAGCTTGCAGTCCCTTGACAAGTTCAGGTTTAAAACCTTTATGTTTTTGTGGAATCGGGTTTAATATATGTCCGCCTCCGATAGTGTGTACCGGAGAGTAGCTTCTTATGACGAACCTGTCGTCTTTAACAACGGAAACAGGTGAGTCGAGCCGCAGTTGCGCCACGGTTGTTTTGCCTGGAGCAAGCTTGTTCTTGTCAAGGAGTACAAGGATTCCTAATACTTCGCTGGTTCCCGCGTGAAACCGGATACGGGTACGGTTTTTTACAGGTTTTTTGTTGCTGTCAAGCAGGTGGATGGATACGTCTAACATATAGCTGGGTTTTAAGTCTCCTGGGGTTGATAAAACATCGCCACGGTTTACGGCTGTCTTATCAAGACCCTGGAAATTTACAGCAGTACGCATGCCTGCTTCAGCCAAGCTGACCGTCTGGTTATGAATCTGAATCCCGCGGATCTTTGATGTAATGCCGGAAGGATATACCATGATAATATCTCCCGTATGAATAGAGCCGGATATCAATGTTCCGGTAATAACTGTGCCGAATCCTTTCATGCTGAACACCCTGTCAACCGGAAGACGAACAAGGCCTGTTAAAGGCTTTGTTGGAATCGTAGCGCTGATTTCATCGAGGGTTTTAATGAATTCCGGAATACCGGAACCTGTTACTGATGATACAGGTATAATGGGCGAGTTCTCAAGAAATGTGCCTTGGAGAAATTCTTTGACGTCATCCTGCACCAGTTCCAGCCATTCTTCGTCAACCATGTCTGTCTTTGTCAGGACGACAAAACCGTGTTTTATGCCGAGGAGAGAACATATCTCCATATGTTCCCTGGTCTGGGGCATTACACCTTCATCTGCGGCAATAACCATGGTGACAATATCAATCCCTGTGGCCCCGGCAACCATATGTTTTACAAATTTTTCATGACCTGGCACATCGACAATTCCAAGATGTCGGCCGCTCGGAAGGTTCATCGACGCAAAGCCTAATTCGATTGTTATGCCCCGAAGCTTTTCTTCCTTTAATCTATCTGTATTTATACCGGTAACCGCCTTGATAAGAGCAGTTTTTCCGTGATCTATATGACCGGCGGTACCTAATATTATCTGTTTCAAGTGGGATATTTTCCTCGTCGAGTGAATCCAATTGTGTACGCCCGGCATGGGCGTGAACTCTGTTACTGTTTGATATATTAACAAAAGTATTAGTCGAAGGCAAGGCGTTTCCGTGATGAAGGGTCTGAAGGGCTGGAGCGAAGTGTAAGGCGAGCCGCAGGCGAGAGCGATAATAATTTTTAAAGCTTGATTTGTTTTTGGTGCCGGAGGTCGGAATTGAACCGACACGAACTTGCGTTCGGAGGATTTTGAGTCCTCTGCGTCTACCAGTTTCACCACTCCGGCACATGGAACAAAGTTTAAGAGTTCAGAGATTGGGTGTTAGGAAGGCTTTGATTTCTGATAGCTGAATCCCGTAAACGGCCACAGTGATTTTTAGGCAAAATAGAGATGGATGTCAATAGAATTGCTTGAATGCTTGAAGATATTTTAATGGATTTTTATTTTAACCTAAAGTTGGGCGATTTTTGGGGAAGAAATGCTGGAAGAGTTTGAAGTGAACTAAAGTTATGGAATTCTGTCAATTATATAAAATAAGCAGAGCGAAGCGACTCTATAACTTTAGGCACTTTAGCTCACTTTAGGCACTTTTAACTTGTACGGTTTTAAGTAAAACAACCTCTTTTAGGGACAAACCAAAGCTTGGTCCTTTGGGTCAGGATTCTTTACTTCAAGATGGCAAAGATATCCTTTGCCGGAACCGCTCCTTGTCTTAAAATCTTTGGCGCATCGCCGGTAACATCTACAACTGTTGATCCCGCGCCTCCTTTGAGTCTGCCCGCATCAAGTACGAGATCAAGTTTGTCAGCGATGATAGGCTCAAGATCAGAAACTATCGAACATCCCTGGCTGCCTGAAAGGTTGGCGCTTGTTCCGGTTATGGGGCTGTTTAGCATGTTTACCAGAGCGGAAGGAACCGTGTGCTCAGGTATGCGTATGCCGATCTTGCCGGTGCCTGCTGTTAGATTAACCGGCAGTACAGCTTTTGCCTCAAATATAATTGTAATTTTGCCGGGCCAGAAACTGTTCATAATTTGCAATGCATAGGGGGGAACATATTGAACGAGTTCTTCTACAGCTTTTATATCTTTTACCAGCACGGACATGGGCTTGTTAACCGGCCGCCGCTTTATTTTGAAAACCCTGTTTACGGCATCGACATTAAAGGCATCTGCGCCCAGCCCGTAAAGGCACCTGGTTGGGAACAAAACAATTCCCCCATTTTTTATTATATCGGCTACCTCACGGATGATATCAAGCCTGGGGTTAACAGGATCTATTTTTCTTGTTTTCTCTGTGATCTCTGTGTGCTCCGTGGTGAAAGTGTTACGGTAAATCTTTTAGCTTTTTGGCTTTAAGATCAACCTGCAGTTCCATTTCTTTTTTAAATAGTTTGAGCCTTTTATAAAGATTGCTGTCAGAAAGGGAGAGAATCTGCGCTGCGAGAATACCCGCATTTCTTGCGCCTGGTTTTCCGATAGATACGGTTGCTACAGGTATGCCTGGAGGCATCTGGACCGTTGAAAGAAGTGCATCCATACCCTTTAAAACAGAGGAATCAATAGGAACTCCGATGATCGGAAGGGAAGTATTGGCGGCCATTGCTCCTGCAAGATGTGCGGCATGGCCTGCGCCTGCAATAATAACCTTTATTCCTTTTTCGCGCGCCGAAGATGCAAATTCAGTAGCTCTCTTAGGGCTCCTGTGAGCGGATGCCACAGTCATTTCAAAGGGAATGCCGAATTTTTTCAATACAGCAACGGTTTCCTCCATGACTTCAAGATCTGAATCGCTTCCCATTACAATTCCCACCTCAGGAGGCTGCTCAAGCCTTTTTACAGCCTTCTGCCCTATGTCTTTGCGGTAATAAGCATTTTTCCATGATATTTTGGATGCGGCAAGATAGGCTCTTGAAATGGCCTTGTTGATTGAATCGCCAAGAGCGGTGACTCCTAGAACACGTCCGCCATTTGAAATGAATTTATTATTTTTTGTTTTGGTGCCTGCATGGAACACAACAACATCTTTCATGCGACGCACATCTTTAAGGCCGGAAACAGGCATACCCTTCTGATATGAGCCGGGATACCCGCCTGATGCCATGACAACGCACACCGATGCCCTGTTGTCTATATCAAGCCCGCATCTGTCTAATGTGCCGTCAATTGTGGCCTCCATAACAGGAACAATATCGTTTTTCATACGTATTAAAAGGGGCTGGGTTTCCGGATCTCCAAAACGGGCATTAAACTCTAAAACCTTTATTTTATCATTATCAATCATTAATCCTGCATATAGAATGCCTTTGTATGGACGGCCTTCTGATTCCATTGCGCGTACAGTCGGTATCATTACCTCTTTCATAATTTTTTTGTGCAGATACCTGTCAACAATAGGCGCTGGAGAATAAGCGCCCATTCCTCCTGTGTTGGGCCCTTTGTCATTATCATATATCGGCTTATGGTCTTGCGATGAAGGGAAAGGAAGCACGGTTTTGCCGTCTGTAAAGGCAAGAAAAGAAACTTCTTCACCGATCAGGCATTCTTCAATTACTACCCTGTTCCCGGCATCACCAAAGTCTCGTTTTATCATTATCTGCTTTAGCGCTGTTAATGCTTTCTTAACCGTGGCGCATACAATTACACCCTTGCCTGCCGCAAGTCCGTCAGCCTTAACAACGATGGGTGCTCCCATTTTGCGTATGTAGCTTTCGGCCTTTTTATAACCGGTAAATACACGGCCTGAAGCGGTTGGAATTCCGTATTTATCCATCAGAGTCTTTGCAAAGTATTTGCTGGATTCTATTTCCGCGGCCTTTTTTGTTGCGCCAAAAATTTTCAGGCCTTCTTTTTCAAAAATATCTACTATACCTGCCGCAAGAGGCGCTTCCGGACCGACTACGGTGAGGTCTATCATCTCCTTTTTTGCGAATCGAACAAGTTCATCAATTTCTTCCGCGCCAATAGGAACACAGGTTGCCTGTTCGGCAATTCCCGCGTTTCCAGGGGCGCAAAAAATCTTTTTTACTTTCGGACTTTGAGCGATTTTCCAGACAAAGGCATGCTCTCTGCCCCCGCTGCCGATTACTAAAATTTTCATAATACCTCCAAAAAACTTTTACCACAGAGATCACGGAGAGCACAGAGAGAAGGATAAATAAAAACAAAAAAATACTCTGCGATTTCTGTGTGCTCCGTGGTGAAAATAGCCTGCTATTTCTTTAGGATTTCTTATTTGCGAGTTTTTCCAGCAAATCCTGCTTTATCTGATCAAGCTCCTGTCTATCTATAGTTGCCCCTTTTAAGCCGCCGTTTAACGCTATTTCAGAAAGATAAAATACGTTGTTTTCGGTAATCATAAGGTCTATATGCGCAAAGGGGAATTTGCCGCGTTTCATGACAGAGCGGCAGAATTTTTCCTTGTTCATATCAAGCGAATAAGGATAACTCTTGCCGCCCGCGGCTATATTCATCCTGAAGTTGTTCGGGTTATGCCTGGTATATGCTTCGATATAATCTCCAACAATGATAATCCGTACATCTGTAAAATTTTCCAGAAAAGGCTGTACAACAAAGGGATATGAGGAGTCCGACATAGCCAGGGCGCTGTAAAGGGTTTCGATGGTTTCCCATCTCCTGATTCCGAAGCCACAGTGCATGCGGTCTTCTTTGCTCACAACCGGGCCTGTGCTGTTTTTATTATATTGATTGATGCATTCGATCAGGTCCGTTCTTCTATTAATAACGTATGTATATGGTATCATGCAATCATTTAAAATAAGAGTCTGGGCAATTTTGGAACTGTTTAAGCATTGGGAAAGGGGAGATGGAAAGCAGCGCACATCTCTTTCAAGAAGATCGATGAGCATATATGGTTTCAGATGCTTAGATGAAACTATACCGAGAAAGGTATCTCCGGAGCATAGTTTGCTATAATGTTCTTTTAATTCTCTGTTGCCTTTGATGATCATTGGGTTATCTGTGTCGTTCGATGCCAAGCTCTATTAATTTGTCAAGGAGCCGGCTGAAACTTATTCCCGCGGTTTTTGCGGCCAGCGGTAAAAGGCTTGTTGTAGTCATGCCCGGTATGGTGTTTGTTTCAAGAACATATAAGCCTTTATTATTAAGGATCATATCGGTTCTGCTGTATCCTTTACAGAAAAGAGCCTGGTGAGCCATTCGCGCATATTTTTTGGCTTTTTCCGTCACAGCATCATCAATGCGTGCGGGGCATATTTCGCTGGTTATGCCGGCAGTATATTTTGCGTGAAAGTCAAAAAAATCATGATCTTTATCAGGAATAATTTCGATAATCGGCAGGGCTTCCGGATTGTTATTACCGATGACGCTGCCTGTCAGTTCAAGGCCATCGATATATGTTTCGATAAGGACAGTATTATCATAAACAAAAGCGGCATCCAAGGCCTCTTGCAATTTTTCTGTTGATTTGACAATTGACATGCCGATGCTTGAGCCCCCTGTAACCGGTTTTATTACCAAAGGCAGGCCAAGCTGTTTAGCGCATTCTTTTGGATTGATAATATCGCCTTGTTTGACGGACATATATGGAGGGACAGGGATTCCCGCCTGTTCGTAAAGCTGCTTTGAAACCTTCTTGTTTATCGCGAGAGCGCTTCCAAGAACTCCTGAGCACTGGTATGGAATATCAAGAAGGTCAAGGAGTCCTTGAATGGTGCCGTCTTCACCAAAGGGGCCATGAAGTATTATCAGGGCGGCATCAATTATGGGAGCATCCGCTATTAAACGATCAAGGTCTGTTTTCGGATCATACCTGATAACCGTATATTTTTTCTTATCCAGAGCCTCATAGACCTGGTCGCCACCATGCAGAGAGATCTTACGCTCAGATGATATTCCGCCTGAAAGAAGGGCTATAGTTAGTTTTTTCATGAGATAATGATTTAATTTGTGTTTTTAAACTGATTTTATTTCTATGTCTCTGAAGCCTTGAAAATCTGCCGTTTGATTCTGTTATATTCATCCTGTGTGATCAGGTTCTTTTCAAGCAGACGGGCAATCTCGGTTAGTTCTCTGATACGGATACTATTTGCATCTTCAAGCTGCAATACCTGTTTTGATGGGTCGTTGCCTAATGCCGGCAAACTATTGCTCGGCCTCCCCATCCTGACAGATGCAAGCCCTCCTAATATGCTGACTTCAACCGGTCTGCCGCCAAATATGGGGGAGTTTAGGGTTTCCTTGAGATTCTTTCCTTCCTTTTTCATACGCCTGTAAACAAGATATACAGAGATAATTATAATTGCCGAAACGCCAAGAAAGATCCATAGCATATAATTTATGATACCGCGGAAAAAAATAATCAACAGGGCGACACCCACCAGAAGAACAACATGAAGAACAAGAACCATATAGGCCAGCATGACACCTTTAAAAAGGCTCTCCCCTTCTTTTTTTTGCTTAAACAGCATATCGATTAATCGGTCCTGTCTGAGAGCGATTTATTTTGCTGGCTTTGATCCAAAATGCCCGATTAGCTTTGCTTCGTACTGTTGAGGCATTTCGTACATTATCGGTGTGTTTCGTGTTGAATTCAGCTTCATAATCAAAAAGTTCAATTTTTTTATCAAACTGTATTTATCAGCGGTTTCTTTCATGCCTGATAGAAGCTCTTTTGTCTGATTAATTTCTTTTTTTAATTCGACCTCAGGAGGAAGGCAATCCGCATTTTTTAATATTTTGTAAGTAAGCCGGAGTTCTTCCGAGACATTATCGTCATTTTCAAACACAAGAGGTTTGCCGGAACCGGGCAGATTGTCGAATTCCCCTCTTTTTAGAGCTTGTTGGATTCGCTGTTCAACTATTTTTTCAAAGCCTGTTATCATAATTTTTTAGTAATAGTTCAGCCACAAAGGCACTAAGACACCAAGATTATAATTCTTAATGTACAGTATAGACCGTATCTTTCTTCGTTTGGGAATTTTGCTGTTATTCTATATATTTCTAAACAGAGTTTGTATGACTTTTGCAAGACGTTCAACTCTTTGTAAGTTTCTATCATTGAGCGCTGAGGCTTCACTTCGTGTCACTCGAACCCTTGACCCCTCCCGCCGTGCTCGCGCCCGTCGCGGCAGGTGTACCCTCTGGGATCACACCTGCTCAATTGGAAATAACCTACTTGTTTTGCTTTAATTAACTACAACTAATTTGGAGATGAGTCCTTTTTTCTTCTCTTTTTGATAACCTTTTAAAATTAAAGTCCTTTTGTGCCTTTGTGACTTAGTGGCTGAATGGTTACATTTTTTATTAAATAAAGAAATAATATATATATTGAATTATTTTTTCAAGCTCAAAGATTATATATTTTCCGGGAAATAGTGAGACAAAAAGCCCCCTCTGTTTAATTTTCAGAGGGGGCTTTAAATTAAGGATGGTGGCGATGCAGGGAATTGAACCCCGGACACTGCGGATATGAGCCGCATGCTCTAACCATCTGAGCTACATCGCCAATTTAACAACGGGCTATGTAACAGCTTGGATTTAACAAGTCAAGCTGAACCTTAATTTGTTCCAACATGGAAAACCCGGTCCTCTATTCGCGCATTTTTACTAATTTATGCCGGAGAGGAACTTGCAACTTCAATGGTGTATTCTTCAATATTATCCGGAATATTTGTGAATATAATCATAAACGGAAGCTGTTTTCCGGGCTTAATGTTTATATTTGTTTTATTAGTTCCAAGCCTGTTTGAAAGTATTTTGTTTATTTCATTTATATCCAGGCTGGCAAGCTCTGCATCCGATATGGTATTGCCACAATATACTGTTGCGGATTCTGAAATGATTTTCTCTTTAGTATAAAGTTTTCCTGTTACCTTGATAAAACTACGTGCCTTTGGATAGTTATTTTTTATTGTTCCTGTTATTATAAATAAATTACCGATCTTGGCATTATTCACAAATTTACCATTTATATCTAAAACAGTTATTTTAAGGTTGCCTGGATCCTGTATCTCTGGCTTTAAAAAACTGCTGATAAAAGGAATTTTAATATTCATGCTGTCTAATACAAGATATGTTCCGTAAGCGCCTCCAGCTAAAAGAACTATTATCAAAAGAATAAGAAGCGGTGTGCTGATCTGTTTTTTTCCAGCAGTTTTTAATTCTTTTTCTGCTTCCTCTATACTTTCTTCAGCTACCGGCTCTACATCGGCTTTGCCTTCCTCAACTACCGGCTCCACGTCGGCTTTGCCTTCCTCAACTACCGGCTCCACGTCGGCTTTACTTTCCTCAGCTACCGGCTCCATGTCGGCTTTACTTTCAAGATCGAGTTTTTCCGGTTCTTCTTTGGTCTCTTCGGATTCTGCTTTATCTTCTAAGTCTATGTCTGACAAATCAAACTTTTCTTCAACTTCGAGGTCTTCTTTATCTTCCGGCTTTGGTTTATCTTCTGCGTCTAACATTTCCTCTATTTCAGACAGATCGGGTTCTTTTTCAACAGGCTTGTATTCTGTTGTGGCTTCTTCCTCGATTTTTTCAATTGGTTCAGCGTCTAGTTCAAGTTCCAGCTCTTCAGATTCTTTTCCGGCTTCTTCCGGTTCCGGTTCATCCTCAAGCTTTAAATCAGACAGATCTAATTCCTCTTCAACAGGCTTGTCTTCTGTTGCAGCTTCTTCCTCGATTTTTTCAATTGGTTCAGCGTCCAGTTCAAGTTCCAGCTCTTCAGATTCTTTCCCGGCTTCTTCCGGTTCCGGTTCATCCTCAAGCTTTAAATCAGACAGATCGAGTTCCTCTTCAACAGGTTTATCTTCTGTTGTGGCTTCTTCCTCGATTTTTTCAATTGGTTCAGCGTCCAGTTCAAGTCCCAGCTCTTCAGATTCTTTCCCGGCTTCTTCTTCGATTTTTTCAATATCTGAGACATCTCCTTCAGTAATTTCTTCCTTAACGTCTTCCGGTTCAGGGGTATATATTTTCTCTGGCGTTTCATCAGGCATGTCCGCAATTGTTTCTGGATAGGCAGTAAAAATATTCGCGCATTTTGAACATCGAACATTAGAGCCGGTTGGCTTTAAAAGACTTTCATCCAAATTAAAACTGGTATTGCAATTTTTACATGTGATAATCATGACAAGTCCTCACTTGTTTAATTGAGATTTTTGCGAAAATCTCAAAATTTGATAAACTCGTAAAAAATCATTGCAACGCGGTAGATGGGATTTTTTACGACGCCATCAAAATTTCAGGCAATAAATATCCGGTAACTGCCTGTAATTTTCATTGTAATCAATTCCATAGCCAACAATAAACCCTTTTTTCACTTCATGGCAGGGATAATCGACTTTTATTTTTGTCTTTCGGCGTTCGATTTTGTCAAGCAGGGAGCAAACCTTAACAGTATTAGGCCCAAAAGAATTCAGATAGTCAATGAGATAGGTTAAAGTAAGGCCTGTATCGGCTATATCTTCAACTATCAGCACATCTTTATTTTTTATATCAATTTCTATTTCTTTGGTCAAACGGATGTTTCCTGATGAGGAAGTGCCGGAACCATAGCTCGCTACTCGTACGAAATCAATTTTGACAGGGATAGTAAGATGCCGGGCGAGATCAGCTAAAAAAATAAATGCGCCTTTTAAAACACCGATAAGAACGAGTTCACGATTTTTATAGTCGGATGATATTTTATGCGCAACTTCAGCTACCATCTTATCAATGCTATCTTTTTTCAGAAAAGGAATTAACTCCGGCATTTTCAAATCCTTAGTCATCTCTATAAAATCTCTTTATTCTCAATAGGTTGTAGAATTTCCGGTAAATTTAATTAAGTACATTGATTTTGCTGTCCTGTCAATAAATTTGCTTTGTTACAAACCAGCCTTTGCCAATTGTTCAATCAAGCTTTTTTGCTTTGTGGTTAGATTTTTAGGTATAACTACATGGATGATTACATAAAGGTCGCCTTTTTCTTTGTTAGCCATACTGGGAAGGCCGTGCCCGGAAAGCCGCATTTTGGTTTTATGTTTGGTGCCCGCTGGTATTTTCAGGCTTAATCGCTTGCCGTCGATAGTGGGTACATATATTTTTGTCCCAAGCAGCGCTTTACTCAACTTAATATCCTTATTTATATACAGGTTATATCCTTTAATGCTGTAAACAGGATCAGCAAGCACCTTTGACTGGATATAGAGATCGCCTGGAGGGCCTCCATAAGGGCTTTGCTCTCCTTTTCCGGCAAGGCGGAGCTTTTTTCCTGTAATCATTCCTTTTGGAATTTTTACTGTAATATTTTCAGAACGCCTCTGATGTTGCAGGGTTATAGTTTTACGGCTTCCTGTTGCTACTTCTTGTATTGTCAGGGGTATTTCATATATCAGATCAGACCCCTTGATTTGGGCTTGTTGCTGCCTTGCACAGCCACCAAAGGGGGAGCCATTGCCAAAAGCAAACCGCATACTGCCACCCCTTCTGCTGCTGAAATCAGCATTGCCAAATCCGAACTCTTTAAAGATATTTGAAAAGTCAAACCCTTTAAAGATATCTTCCTGTGAATAGCGCTGCTGAAATCCGTCTGAACCAAATGTATCGTATTGTTTACGTTTTTTCTTATCGCTTAAAACAGCGTAAGCTTCGCTGATTTGTTTGAATTTTGCTTCGGCATTTTTATCTCCCTTGGTGTGGTCAGGGTGATACTTCATGGCAAGTTTCCGATAAGCCTTCTTGATTTCCACATCAGAAGCATTTTTGCTAACACCTAATGTTTTATAATAATTCGATTCGGGCATTCTCAAATTTCCTTTTATTATTACCTAAATTGAGTGTTTTTTGGCTCGATCTGCACTGATCTCTTGCGCATCAAGGATTCGCGAAAATCTTAGACATATCCACGGGTATGCCTACGATTTCCGCAAACCCTTATGCATCAAGATCTCAGCACATTTCTTTCCCAAAAAACGCTCAACTTAGGTATTAAATTGTTTTTATAGCAGATATGAATAGTTGAAAACAATAAAAAATATGGGAATATACCTCGGAAGGTCATAAATTGCGTTTTTTTCGGTGAGCAACACAGCTATTGATGTTCATGGCCAGCGAAAAATCGCAAGTTATGCCATAATAAATTCAATATCATCAATATGTTAGGCAGCGAACTGATTCGCAAATGGACGTCCTGTAAGTCTTATTTTTTTTAATTTGTAAGGTGGTGTCCTTTGAAACCGGTTGCTTAAGCGGCTTTCCGAAGCATGGTTTCCCGGTTTTTCACAACTTCCGTCATTTCAACATACTCGTCGAAAGTCATGAGTTGATCGATGATGCCACCGGGGATGATTTCGATGATCCGATTTGCCACGGTATTCACGAATTCGTGGTCATGGGAGGTAAAAAGAATCACATCCTGGAAGTTGAGCAGGCTGTTATTTAACGACGTGATCGATTCCAGGTCGAGGTGGTTGGTGGGTTCATCCATCATCAGGACATTGGATTCGGAAAGCATCATTCTTGAAAGCATGCAGCGAACTTTTTCCCCACCGGAAAGTACGCTGATTTTTTTAAGGGCTTCTTCTCCGGAAAAGAGCATGCGTCCCAGGAAAGTTCTGGCAAAACTCTCACCCTCTGCTGGGGGAGCGAACTGCAGGAGCCATTCGATAAGGTTCCGGTCACCATTAAAATAGGCGCTGTATTCTTTGGGAAAATAGGAGTGGGTAATTGTGGCTCCCCAATGGAAGGTTCCGCAGTCCGGTTCCATCTCCCCAGCCAGAATTTGTAAAAGGGTGGTTTTGGCCAGGCTGTTCTCGCCCATCAAGGCGATTTTATCTCCACAGTTCACAGTAAAACTCACGTTGTCCAGTACTTTTTCACCATCGATGGTCTTGGTTAGTCCATCCACTTCCAGAATCATGTTACCACAGTGTCGTTCCGGCTTAAAGCAGATAAACGGGTATTTTCTTGACGACACCGGCATGTCCTCAATTGTGAGTTTTTCTAAAAGTTTCTTTCGGGAGGTAGCCTGCTTCGACTTGGAGGCGTTGGCGCTGAACCGCTGGATAAAAGCCTTCAGTTCATTGGCACGGTCGGTGATTTTCTTGTTTCCCGCCTGTCTCTGTTTCAGATTCAGTTGGCTGGCCTGATACCAGAAATCGTAGTTTCCCATGTACACCGAGATTTTACCGAAATCAATGTCCGCGATATGGGTGCAGACCTGGTTCATAAAATGACGGTCATGTGATACCACGATTACCGTGTTCTGAAACCTGTAGAGAAACTCCTCAAGCCAGGTAATAGACTTGATGTCCAAATTGTTGGTGGGCTCGTCCAGAAGCAGGACGTCCGGGTTTCCGAACAGGGCTTGGGCAAGAAGCACTCGCACCTTTTCTCCGCCCTCGAGTTCCTTCATCTTTTTCTGATGCAGTTCTTCGGCAATTCCCAGATTGCTTAAGAGAACCGCCGCTTCAGGTTCTGCTTCATAACCGTTCATCTCCGCGAATTCAACCTCAAGCTCACCTGCTTTGATTCCATCTTCTTCTGAAAAATCCGGTTTATCATAAAGAGCTTCCCTATCTGTCATAATTTCGTACAGTTTTTCATGGCCCATTATTACAGTGTTTAAAACTATCTCCTCGTCAAAGGCAAAGTGTTCCTGTTTTAAAACCGCGATTCTCTCCCTGGACCCCACGGAGATGGTTCCCGAGTCCGGTTCGATATCCCCGGAAAGAATTTTAAGAAATGTGGATTTTCCTGCTCCGTTGGCGCCGATGAGTCCGTAACAGTTGCCTGGCGCAAACTTTATATTAACGTCTTTGAACAAAACCCTCTTGCCGTAAGCGAGGGTAACATCTGTGGTACAAATCATTGTTGTTTTTTTCCTTTCGTTAAATATTAAAAACCACAGGAACGAATCCTGTGGCTCGAAAATCATAGGTATAAATTGCGCAACTCTTAGTTGCTATTTTTCCCAAGTAGGTTGAAGATTCAGAGGGATCAATCTGAAACAAACTGTTTGATAGAACTTAGGGCCTCGGCAAGAAATAATTACACATCTTGCTTGTTTTTTGCCGCGACCCTTATGGGAATGTTAAAAGGGATATATCATTAGTAAAAAATAATTTAAAAAGCAAGTCCTTTTTTCTACATTTTTTACACTGTGGCATGAGTCCTGCCGAAAGGTAATTTTATCCTACGATGCTTTTACATAATTCATCAATTGTACCAGGATTCGCTGTTATCCAATAGATACTCTTACTAATTCTAAAGATATAATGCTGTTGCCCCATACCTTTGAATGAATAGATCTTCACTCCATTCTGCTCTATCTTTTCATAATCACTGAATGGCGATCTTTTACTCGATCTCATCTTTTCTATCATAATCTCTGTCTGCTGTATAGCTTCATTCGTACTGAATGATTCAGAAACCCATACAGTTGCTTTTTCTCCTTCCCCCTGATAAAAGGCGACTGTGCCGCTCGCCACATTTATCTTTTTGCCGTGAAGATTATTAATGGCATGCAGGGCGTCTTTACCGGTAAGCAACTGTACAAGCTTGAGTCCTCTGATCTCTTCTTGAAAAACAGATGAAGGACTCTGATTACAACCCAGAAGAAAAAAAGAAAAAAGAATAAAAACAACGCGTTTTCTCATATTGTGTAACATAGCTGAATTCCCACCAAAATGCAGGCTAACCGAATCCAAGTATACTCCATTTGTTAAGTCGATTATAATCTTTCTTTTTAAAATACCGCAAATAAAAAAAACGGAATCCAAGCTTCTTTTTATCTGTACCATCTTTCTTTTTTAGGCACTTTCATCTTCTATTCCCCGTATAATTACTGCCGCACTATGCTAGATACATCTAATTTGGCTGATCGTGGCATATCCGATATCATTAATATGTTAAGCTGTAAACTGATTTACAAATGGACGTTCTGAAGTTCCCGGAACTCTCCATATCAAATATTTCATTTCACCTGTTAAGATTGTTTCCTTTCTCTCGTTGAAAACATTAAACGTAAAACAAACCTGTCAAAAAATCCTACAAATATTCAATATTGTCAAAACATTAACTACTAAGTCTTTTTTCCAAAATAGACTTGCATCAGGGTTTAATTAGATAACATATCGTTTTAAATGTATTTATGCCTCATTAAATTCTTGTTGACACAAAAGTTGCAATACGACATAAAACAATTAAAGACAATTTTATTCAACAATATCGTTTGTTGTCTAAAGTTTTTTGATTGGTTTCTCAATAGACTCATAAGAGGTTTAATTATGATAAAAGAAAAAACTGTATCAGTACCAAAAGCAGCATCACTTTGTGGTGTTGCACGAAGCACAGTAAATTATTGGATAAAAAGTAAAAAACTGCATGCAAAAAGGTCGGGGAGAAACTACTCTGTGCCGGTTAAGGAATTGTTTTTTTTCCTCAAATCTACAAAAAGGAAGATTCCTTTTGAGCTGAAAAGTGACGATTTGGTTCCTGTGTTTAAAGCCTACCGACCTTGCTGGGACTACTGGAAAGGATCAGAGCATGGGGATGGATGTAATGGCTGTGTCGTTTCAGATAATCAATTAGAGATCTGCTTCACCGCAAAAAATAGCAGCGGGTTACATTGCTCTACCAGGTGCAGTGAATGCGATTATTATCAGGATATTTACCTTTCGAGAATTCAATTTATTAATCAATTCGATTTTCCCGCTGCAGTTTACAATGGGCTTTTCTTTTGGGGCGTAAACAGCAGCTGGTCAAAGATCTGTCAGATTCCACAGAAGGACTTTCCAGGAACAGGCATTGAGC
>JAUVHU010000055.1 GCA_030593145.1 Desulfobacteraceae bacterium | reverse complement strand
ACAATACTCAATCTCCATAAATGATCAATGGAGAATCTGTTTTCGTTTCATTAAAAGCGACGCACATTATGTTGCAATAACAGATTATCATTAAAAGGAGCGCTATATGACTATCAAAAATTCTATATTACGTAAAGTACCACCCACCCACCCGGGTGAAATGCTTCGAGAGGATTTCATGCCCGATTTCAGGCTTACACCAACAACTCTCGCAAAGGCGTTATGTGTATCACGCCAAACAGTAAACGAACTCCTGCGTGAACGACGCGCCATCTCTGCTGCTATGGCTTTACGTTTGGCCAAATTATTCGGTAACACACCTGATTTCTGGCTTAACGCGCAACGCGCTGTAGACCTTTGGAAAACTCGAGAGATTTATGGAAATGAGATTCTGAACATACACCCGCTTAAAGCTGTCGGATTTCATAAGTCGGCGTGAGACCTCTGACCTTTTCCCATAGCAGGAATAGATGCTTCCTTTTTGGAACCCTCGTTTCCATAATAGAGCCTGCTTTTGTATTATGTCGAGCAAAAATTCTCATAAATCAGCAGGTGAATTCAACTTCAAAGTGCACCACGTTGAATAAAGTTTTGGGTTTTGGGTGTTGAGTTTTGAGTTGAGGAAGTTAAAACAAAGGAAACAAGGTCTCACATTTTCATTGACATAACATCTTACTATTTGTATTTATTATAAGAATTACTGGATTTCATTAAATCTTTTAAAAGCATATGGAGAGATAATATGAAAAATCTACGAGACTTTTGCAAAACATCCCCTTTTGCCAGATTACTACGTCATGCTCAAATTGCAATCCTCGAAATATTAAATATATTCCTCCGGTTGAAATTTTCGCCTTCCTTGTACTCGAACAAAATTGAAAGTTTTGAAAGAGTCTCTCTACAAACTTCACGGAATTTTCTTTTCGCCATTCTGCTTCCTGCTCTGAGCCTGATGATTTTTTATGGCTGCGCCCCCAAGGTCTATGTATCCTCTTATGCCGATCCGAAATTCGATTTTGACGAAATCAAGACGGTAGTTGTCGTGCCGCAAAATAGCAGGACAAATGATCTCCTGTTTGCTGAAATATTTACGCAAACTGCCATTGAAAGAAAAAAATTTTTCCTATCTCGAAAAGACTATGTCCTGAAAAAGGAAATATCAAAATCAGAACTCCGAACCGAAACGGATGCCTTTCTCGAAATTGCCGTAACCCACGCTTATCTCGGAAATCGAACACGCTTCTTTCCTACCTCAATCGGCGCTTATGCCAAGCTGATAGAACCCGAAACAAACAAAATGCTTTGGAATATGAATTATACCTATTCGTCCGCAGAAACAGGACCTTCTGCCCCGGCGATCGAAAAGGTGATGAAAATTGTAGCCATGAAGATAATTAATGACGTTCCCCTGAAATATACCGTCCCCGTTCTCACCGTCACGGAAGAGCCTGAAGATATCGCGCCTGAGGTTGTTACGGAAGAGCCTGAAGATATCGCGCCTGAAGTTGTTTTGGAACAACCGGCCCCAGTCGAAAAGAAATTCACGATAGTTGAATATGTAATCCCTTTTAAAACCATTCCGTATCTCATTCACACTGCATCAGTCCGGGTCCAAAGGAGTGATAGCGCCGAAAAATTTATTAATAAAAAAACTGATAACCGCACCATTCGTCTGGCCACATTGGTAGATCTGGGCTCAAAAGGTCTTTGGTATCGGCTCATGATTGGACGATTTAAATCCCTTGATGCCTCTCAGTCTTATCTCGAAAATTTGGAACAAAGCTATGATATCGACAAAGACGCGCGCCCTGTAAAGCTCCCGTTTTCACTGTTGATCAGCTCCGGGCAGGGATTAACTCCTTCTCAAAAGATAATCGACGCCCTGAAAAGAAAGCATTTCTTAGCCACTCTTTTTCCCTCAGCCGGGGAAGCGGAGACCTACGATATCATATTAGGAGCCTATGAATCCAAAGAAGAGGCGGCCATACAGGAACGGAAAGTCCGGGACGCGCTCGACACATACAGCTCCGCCCCTTAAGTTACACGTGCGAATCGTTTATAACCAGTAGTATTTATTGATAATATGGTTGACTTTCGTTTGTGCTTATTCCGCTTTCAGGTCCTGGTATCTCTTCTGGTATCGCTTGTTTCCGGAATCGAGTTTAAGAGCCTTATGATAGTAGTCCCCCGCCTGTCGCCAGTCTCCCATTTTTATACAGACCTCGCCGGCCTGCGCGTAAAAAGAGGCCCTGTCCGGTTTCAGAACTATGGCTGATCTCCAGTCCCTGAAAGCTCCCATATAGTCCTTCATGGACCATCTTACCAATGCCCTGTGGTTATATAGCCATGGAGACGGTTTAGCACGGTGTTTAATGGCAAGACCTGCCTCCTTTTCCGCGCCTTCCAGTTTTTTACGCTTCTTGAGTACCTGAGAAAAAATCAGGTGATATTGACTGTTGGAGGGATCAAGTATTGTTGCCTTCTGTATGGCCAGCTCCATTCTGTCCCGATCTTTTTCTATTTCCGCGATACGGGCCAGCCAGTAATAAGCCTCTGCCGAAGGTTCTTTCCGGTTAATTTCGTCAAGCATGTGCTGTGCCTCGCTGTACTGTTTCAGATTGATCAGCGATCTGGCAAGAAGTGTGCGCATTTTTGAAGAACCGGAATAATGGTTGCCTGCTTTCCGGCAGAGCCGGCAAAGTTCCTCGTACCGGTCTTCTTTCTTATAGACCCCGAAAAGTCTTTCCAGATCTTTTTCCTTTGTCCTGCTTAGATCCAGACCTTTCAGAAAACTGCTTTCCGCCTCTTCGATCTGTCCGTTCTTAAGATAGAGACGGCCAAGGCGCATATAATCCCCGGCAGAATTGTTAAATGAGCTGTATCGAAGGGCCTGCCTGTAATGAGATATGGCGCCGGCCCATTCTTTTTCCTCAGCCAGCATATGAGACATGTTCTTATGGGCATCCCTGGGAGATATTTTTCTGTCTATGGCCTGTTGAAGCCCGCTTTTACATGCTTCCCTGACAGAAGGAGACCAGAAATCCTCCTTTTTCAAATAATGATAGGATGGTGGATAAATACGGGTAAGAGCGCCTGCAATTGAAACGAGTTTATCATTCTTCTGGCGGTAAAGGTAGCGTGCCAGACCATAGTGATAGAGTATTCCATTGGGTCTCAGGCGGATGGCCTCTTCAAAGTAACGCATGGGATTGTATTTATTGTTTTTCTCTTCAGGATGGAGGCGCCGAGCCAGATGTTCCAATCGTTCCTCACCCCTGGCCAACGCATAGGCAGCTTCCACATCGAGTGGGTTAAGCCGGAACGTCTCGAGATAGCGCTCTCTTGCCTTATTGATCAAGAAAAACGCCTCCTTACTTCCCGGCCGCAAATCCGCCAGTTTATAGTATGTTTTCCCCAGTTCTTTCTGTATCCTGTAATCTCCGGGCTGGTAATGATCCGCCTTTTTGAGGTGGTTGAGAGTCAGGCCGTAATATCCTTGCCTGAAAAGATTTCCTGCCCGATGTATGTGTGTTTCCGAGATAAGCCGGAGTGTGAGTTTGTAAAACGCAAGCAGGGTCAAAACGCATAGCGCACAGCGCATAGTACATAGTGCATAGCGCTTGACGCTATTCGTCGTGCCCATAATATTTTGAATAATATTTGTGGTAATATTTATAGTAGCCCTCTCTTTCTATATCCACTGAGTTGAGAGCGACGCCAAGCAGGTTAGCCTTCGAAAGCCGGAGCTGTTCCACCACTTTTTTTACCAATTCACGATTCATCAGACCTGCCTTGACTATCAGGACGACACCATCTGTCTGAGGCACCAGAAGAAGAGCGTCACTTGCCGGCAGAATGGGCGATGAATCGATGATCAGGGTGTCGAACCTTTTCTTCAGATTGGAGATCAGAAAAGACATCCGCTTCGAACCGAGAAGCTCGGACGGGTTGGGTGGGAGGTTGCCGGCCGGCAAGAGGAAAAGATTTGCCACATCAGTCTTTAGAATAGCCGCATTGATTTTTTTCTGGAGATAAGAAAGTTCTTCTTCCCCGATAACCACCTGTCTGTATAACTGATGGAAATCGACCGGCTTAAAAAAAGCTTGTCCAAAATCGGATTCCGGAAGCTTTTTGAATGAAAACGTTCCTTTTTTAAACTGCAACACTGTCCGGAGACCCTCAATCATGTGGATGCTCAGCGGTCCGGTCAGATCATCTCTGTTCAAAAGCCCCATGCTGACAAGAATGAGACCGAGTTTCTGACCGGTATCCTTCTGACGACCAATGGCAAGTTTGGCTTGCTCCCTGGTAATCAAATTGTTTTTGATCAGTACAGCAGCTAATTTTTTTTTATCCGGCCGGGTTGGCCAATTGAGATCCATTATCTCACCATGCAAAAAGAAAAGCTCTATTTTTTCCTTTCCATTGGAAAGATATAAAAGACCGGTCTTTTTCTTAAGTAACAGCAGCTTTAAAAGATCGTGTATCCCGTACTCATCAAGCGAGCCATCCCGAACATCGACGCCAAAAACGTCGGATAGCAACCCGCTGAGGCCCGGAGATTCATTGGAGGGAATCAGACGGCTGAGTAAAGGTTTTCTCATGTCAGCATCAATCATCAGGACCGATTTTCCGGCCTGAGCCATGGTATAGGCCAGATTGGCAACAGTACTGGTCTTTCCCTCGCTTTCACCGGAGCTGGTTACCAAAAGAGTTTGAAAATCTTTTTCCATAAAGGAGAAGTGGATATTGGTCCGCAGGGTACGGTATGCTTCGGCATATCGGGATTTTGCCGGGTAATTGTTCATGAACAGCCGTGAAAGATTAATTGATTTGTAGGATAAAGATTTTTTTGACTTCATTGCTTTCAGCTTTGAACTCCCATTTCTTTTATGCTTTCACTTTTGAGCTTTGAACTTCTTCTGCCACCGGAATGACGGAGAGTACCGGTAAATCGAGATACCTCCGGACATCTTCCTCGGTTCGCAGGGAACGATCCAGGTATTCCCATAAAAAAGCAATACCGACACCGGTCATCAAGCCGAAAATAATGCCCAGGATCAGATTAAGTTTTTTCTTTGGTTTGACAGGCGCATTGGACATCACCGCCTTTTCTGTGATTCGTATATTTGAAACGCTGATATTGCCGGTTATGCTGGATTCTTTTATTTTGGAAAGCAGGGTTTCATAGAGCTTCTGGTTTGTTTCCAAATTTCTCTCAAGGATTGTATATTTAAGTTCCTTTTTATTTGTTTCCAGACCTTCGTTTTCAAAATCGGCTATGGTCTTCTCCAGAACTTTTTCTCTTGACAGTAATACCGACCGCTCAGCCTTCAGGTTTTCTATCTCTCTTTTTAATTCTTCATTGAGCTTTCTTCTGGTTTTGTCTATCCTGGATTTGACCTGGATTATTTTGGGATGTTTGGATTTGTAAACGTTGCTGAGGTGAGAAAATTCTATTTCCGACTCAAGCAGTTGACTGTAAAGATTGTCAATGAGGGTGTTGTCGATCAGAAAACGAACACGGAAAATATCTCCCCTTGATTCAGAGAGCTTGTCTAATTGTGTCAGTTTGGCATCCAGTTCAAGCCGTTTATTCCTGGCTTTAAGATAGGCATCGTTGAATTCCTGTATCTTCTGTGCAATGACCTTCTGCTTACCCTTAACGGAAAACAGTTTTGTCCGCTGTTTATAGGCTAAAAACTCCTCTTCAGCGTCTTCCAGTTTTTTCTTCATCTCGTACAATTGATCCGTCATCCAGCTTAGGGTATTCTGGGAAGAACTGAGACGGTTATCGATATTAAAAGTAATATAAGAAGCGGCCAGGGTATTAGCGATATCCCTGGCCATCAAAGGATCATGATCTTCCACGTTCACCTTCAAAAGACGGGTATCCCTTACCTGCTCGATCTCTATCTTTGCTTTCAGTTTGTCCGTGAGTTCAGCCAGCTTTTCCTGGGGTGTAAGAAGTTTTTCCTCCCTCCCAAGCAGGAGGCGGATATTCTTTTTGAATTGTGTCAGAAGTTCCTTCCAGGGACTGACCTCTATACCTTCTTCCATGTCAAGCTGTTCAAGTTTAAGGGTTTTGACCACCTTTTTCAGGATAGAATGGGAAGTAATCAGCTTGAAATGTGTGTTGAAGGTCAGGGATTGAGAAGCATAGCTCTCGTAATCTATTCTCTCGCCGGTCAGGGGCGACGCGCTCTGCTCTGTATCGATAATTAAGATCGCTGTGGCGCGATAGACCGGTTTCATCTGAAAGGTAAAGAACATGGTCAGTGTCACCAGTAGAATCAAAGAGGCTATTACAACCCGTTTGTGCTTTGCGAGTATGTAGTAATATTCGGTGAGGTGGACGGATTGTTCCGGTTCTTGATTAAGCATTATTACTCCAAATTTAGCGAACGCTACGCTCTATGCTCTCACAGCCATGTTTCCGGTATAAGAATGAGGTCTCCGGGCTTCAGCTCGATATCCGGGATTTTTCCCTCTTTAACGTCGTTGAGGTTGATTTTAATGACAACCTGTTTGTCATCCTCTTTACGTATAATCCTGGCGCGGTTTGGCGCGGCGAATTTATCGAAACCGCCTGCCATGATACAGGCGTTAAGAGCCGTTATTCCCCGCTGATAGTCATAAACTCCGGGTTTTTTTACTTCTCCTTCCACCGATATGGAGTTCCTGAGACTGTGATATCCCTTGATATATATATGCACCTGGGGATCGACAAAATAATCCTTTTTAAGGGCCTCGACAATCCGCACTTCCAGTTCACTGATTGTAAGCTTCTCTGCCTTAACCGGACCGATGAAAGGTACGTTGACCATATTCTCGTATGAAACAGTTAGATCCACTTCTTGCTGCAACTCACCGCCGGCATATATACTAAGCGTAAGCACATCCTGGGAACCGATAAGATGCGCCTTGTCTTGACACCACGTCTGGGCGGGTAATAATATAAGAAAAAGCAACAAATATTGAACGTTTTTCAAAGCTATCTCCAGGTTAAGTTAGCGCACCTTCGGTGCTATGGAAAAAAAAAGCATGGCGCATAAAATTGCACCATTCTATGCTCCATGCTCTATGCTCCATGCTCTGTGCTCAACGCACTCTATCTGCGGCCTATATCATAACCAAAATCGAGTGTAGCCATAACAGATTTGTTGTCATAATCATAGCCGCTCAGATTGGAATCCCGATCCTCATAACTCGCGCTGACAGAAAATGTAAGATAATCGGCGAATATATATCCGATGCTTCCTGAAATAAAGTAGAGATCATCCTCCCGAGTACTTCTTTCGTAATCAGAATTCTGGTAGTATCCTCCGATATCCACCTTTAACTTTTCCAGAAAAATGTGCCCCGCATCCGCAGAAAACCGGTGAGCTTTGTAATAACTGTCTGAAATGCCCTGATCATTAAAGTTCAATTCACCGGAAAACTGCAAATAGCTTCTCGGTCTGGCCTCAGGAGCGGGCGGATTCTGGGCTCTGACACTAATAATGTAAGCCATGGTATCAATATTATTCAGGGTGGGATCATCAAAATCACGTTCGTGGTATCCGCCACCTGCTTTAATTGTGATATAGTTGAACTGTTTTCTGAAAATCAGTTGAATTTGATCCGAAGTGTAATCAGAGGTGGTTTTATCGTAATCCTTCTTCCAGCGCTGGTACTCAAGATCAAGTGATGTTTTGTCTGTAAAATTATAAATCAGGTCGAACATGCCCCGATGTTCCGAGGAATCCTCATTGGCATTCTTTGAATAGTCGATTACTGTATTTCGATAACGGAGTCCTGCTGTGAATTTTGCTCCAAAGTCGTAAAAAAGCGAGGGGGTCAAACGGTTGATTTCGAACTTATCCCTGGCCGTGCGCTCACCTGTGAGTCTGTCCGAATCTGCCGAATCGCGCGTCTTGTTATAAGAATCATCCAGCCCTATCAGCAAACGATCAAAAGCTTTGTATCTGGAATTAAAAACGATCGTGTGCCCGACATAATCGTCATCATCCGCCTTCTGCTGACCAGACGGAACCGTATCCCTGTCATTATAATAATATGCATTAAGGGTATAGTTAAGAAGTACTTTTGTTTTGGCTGCTTCAAAACCAAGATCAATCCCGGGTTGAATGAGGTATGTATCTACCTTTCTTTCACCGGTCTCCGCCTTAAAAAAATTGCCGTCCGTTTTCCAGCTGGTCCCTATCTTTGGCTTGATGGTTATATCAGCAGCCTTCAGGCTAATCGCAGAAAAAAACAATATCAGCAATATCGATATAATCAGAACGACCGGCCTTTTTTCAAATTTCATAATAGTCCTCCTGTATGTTTTCGATAGTATCTTATGTTGGACTTGCCGCCATTGTATCCTTGATGTGAGGTTCGTCGTCAACTGGAAGCTTAAAGACAGGCATTTCCGGTGATTCGTATGCTTCAGCCGGCCCTGGAACAGCGCCCGAGGTAATGAGTAGCGCCATAGTATCATTATTTAGATTTTGAGTCTCTTCGGCCTTCGCTAAAATCTCGTTAGCAGCGTCAACGACACCAGGATCTGTACTGGTCTGAGCAAGATATTGAGATGCCTCCCTGATCTGACTGATCACTGCATCGAAATTATTACTCATATTCATCGCTGCCTGTGCCAGTTCTGTATTGCCGGTTTCGCCAGCATAAAAAGCTACATCGGCGATAAGGCTTGAGGCCTCGCTTGCAATGGCCAGGGCTTCTTTTGCCAGTTCTACATCCCCGGTCTCTTGCGCCCTGATCGCCATTTCAGAAGCTCGCGTGGATAACTCCGCGGCTTTCGCAAGCTTTTCTTCCGGAGACATCTCCTCGGCCAGAACCGGGACGGCAAGAAAAATTATAGTTAGGAAACTGACGATGAATACTTTTAACTTGTCTTTTGCGTGGTGATTTTTCAGAAATTTTTTCATATCAAACACCTCCTATGAAAAAACAGCCATTATACAATTGTAGAAGAATTATAGGGATACGGCTGGTTTGGTATTTTTATTAGTAATCTATTACATATCTTTATGTCAAGAAAAATGCGTCTGAATTTCCTTACCTTTCAGGACCGCTTGAGGGGCTTCAAACATGATCTTTTTTGCCATGGTTTCTCCGGTTAGAGAAGAAAGATTTTCAAAAGCCGCATGCAGGTCAGGAGGTCTTGCCCTTGGAGAATGAGCGTCTGAAGCCATAAAATGAGCCATTTGCAGTTTGATTATCCTTTGACTACACCTTAAAGCATGCTGTCCGAATCCCCCTGTGAGACTGCCGGCGGTTATCTGAGAAAGGGCGCCGGCTGAAATAAGATCATATAACAACTCAACATTGTGCTGAATGGCCGGGTTTCTTTCCGGATGGGTTATAATGGGTGTTATATTTCTATTTTTGAGGCGGTTGATAAAACTGATGGTTGCCTGTGGGACAAATTGATCCGGAAGTTCTAAAAAAATATATCTGCCGGTGTCATTCAGGGTCATCAATTGGTCTTTCTCAAGCGCGTTAATGATCTCCGGACTCAGATGAATCTCTGCACCGGGCAACAGAGTCAGTGGTATATTGTGCTTCTCTATCGCCGAGTTTAATTCCATGCAGGCAGACAAGATATCTTTTCGCCAGTTAACATACACACCGTTCAGGCAGTGAGGGGTGGAAATCATGATCCGCGTGCCATTTTCCACGGCTATGCGGGCCATTTCCAGGGATTCCTCTATTGTGGATGGACCGTCATCCATTCCCGGCAAAATATGGACGTGAATATCAATGTAATTCGCCATGCTCTATGGTCTCGTTTAGAGGTCTCGTTTAGAGACCTTTGCAAAACGCCCCCTTTTGCCCAACTTCAGCGTCAGACTCAAATTTTAATCCTCGAAATACTCAATGTATTCCTGCGGTTAAAATTTTCGCCTTCCTTGAACTTGAACAAAATTGAGCATTTTTCAAAGGTCTCGATTATTGGAAAAGATGGCGGTCGACATAACGGGCCAGAATTTCGGCAGTAGCGCTCGGCGGCCGAACTGTTAAATAATGGTCGATAATCGAATGGGCCATCTCGTGGGCCAATATACCTTCGTTTATATCATCTGAATTTACATATATAGTGTTATATTCATATATATACCAAGCCCTGTATCGACATTTTTTTTTATAAATGTCAAAATACGCGGCATGCAATTGCTTCTTGTTATGATAGATATGAATGGTGACTTTTTTCATTCTCTTGCGCATATCCAGTATTTCCCGCACCCTTTCATATAAGGCATCCACCTTCTTTTTCAGCTTATTCATCAGGTCATCGGAATCCGAGCTGGAAAATAGCCGTTTAATCCCCCACTCCCCCGGGTAATAATCCACATGCTTGTTGAATTCTTTCAGGTCGTTCTGAGTCTGGTAACGGATAATGGTGTGTCTGGTTTCAATCTTCTGCCAAATGATATCTTTCGTTGTTTCCCCATGCACTACCCCGTATGGGAAGAGGAGAAAAAAGCTTACCCATATTATGACAAACAAAAGATTTTTGGGAAAATTTTTAAACGGCATGAAGATGACATCCCGATGTTAGGAGACTGTCCGAGAATTCTGATCCTACTGCAAAAGCGTGAGAAGCGGCCCAGATTTCCGCAAATTTTCGTCAAATAGGCTCGCTATTCTCCTCAAATTTCCAAAAATCCGGTCTCGCTTTCACACTTTTTCGTTACGGACATAATTCTCGGACAGCCTCCTAGATTTTAAAGTTCATTCCGATCTTTTGATGTAGATGATTCAAGTCTTCAATTAACTCTTGCGGTGCATTTTGTCTGGATGCCGATTCGATGAGATTTTCCACCCCGGTCCGGATATCCAGAACCTTTTCATGCAGATTTGCTGTCATTTTGTTTAAACTGTCAGCCAGGTCGGTTGTCTGATCCTTTTCTCTGAGTTTTATGCTTTTGGTTAAATCTCCTTTCTCTATTTCTTTCAGGTCTTTTTCAAAACGGAACAAAGGGCCTGCTATCTTATGAGAAACAAAAAGGGTGACTACTATCGTGGCCAGGGTTATCAGCACAAATGTGATCAGAGTGGTATAAATAAGAGTGGGAAGAATGGCTAAAGATGTATTCTTTATGACCAGTCTCGATTGCTGAAATGAAGAAGTTAATGTGTCTTGAGAAAAAAGAAAAAGCAGACCCGTGGATAAAATTGTTCCGATTAAGACAATGAGACAGAACTTCAGGATAAATTTAGACTGAAAATCTCTTTTAATAAAATAGTTCTTTCTTTTATAGGTTCGCTCTTGTTGAGACATGTCCCCTCCTTTTTTCAATCTTTATACCTAAGTTGAGCGATTTATTGCGAAGATATGTGCCGAGATCTTGATGCATAAGGGTTTGCAAAAACCGCAGGCATACCCGTGGATATGTCGAGGATTTTCGCGAATCCTTGATGCGCAAGAGATCGGTGCAGATCGAGTAAAAAATCGCTCAATTTAGGTTACAGTAGAAGTTCCTCGTTAATCTCAATTCCGGCCTTTTTTCTTAAATCGTCGATCCATTCTTTTAACATTCTTGTCTTTTTCTTTTCCTTGAGTTCTTCGGCAATCTTTTCCCGTAATTCAGCAAGGGGAGGAAGTTTCTTTTGAGGCTTTTTCATATCATTATAACAGGTCTCGATCTCCTTATGGGAAATCAAGATTCTATTGCTGATTTCTTCACCTTTCATTTCCACCAGGTCTCTTATAAGCGTGCTTTCCCAGTAACGTTCGATTGCCCTGATGAATTTTTCCTTTCCGTCTAATTTTAACTTTTTGGCCTCCTGAATAAGAAGCTCTTTTCTTATAAGTCCTTCCAAAAATTCCTTTTTGACTTCTTTGGTCAATTTAAAATCTTCATCCATCTCCAGCTCTGCTGCCAGTTGATATTGAAATTCATCAATGGTTAGATTGCAATCATTGATTCCAGCCAGTATTTTATCTTCCTTTGCCTGCTCCTGAGTGCAGGAAAAAAGGTACAGGAATAAAACGAGCAAAAGGAAATAAATAAAACTTTTCTTCATGATAGCAGTTACCTCCTACATAATATTATCTAAATACTGATCCCATTCCATGGGAAGAAGCTGCTTTTTCTTGTTGTTGCATTCTTTGCATGACGGAACCAGATTGCCTTTTGTGCTCCTTCCTCCGCGGGCTATAGGAACAATATGATCCATGGTCAGTTCCTTTGGAGAAACAGAGCGCTCGCAGTAGTAGCATACTCCCTTTGCGCAGCGGCGTTTCCACCACTGGGATGCTCTGAGTTCTCTCGCCTTACGGCGCTCCCTCTTTATGTCATTCTCGTCTAAATCGTATGCAAATGGTTGCATATTTAATATCTTTCTACGAATTCATCAAGTTTAGGCCGAGTCTCTTTATCCACTTTCTAATTTCCGCCTCGAGCAATAGATAATATTTTTCAGATCCACCCAGACCATTTCTGCCGAAAAAATAGTTTATCTCAAGAAAAAGGGGTTCTTTTATTTCAGTATCTGATGAAAATAAAATATCGAAACCAGCGAGATTTATCCCTGTCTTTCCGCAAAAGTCCCTGACCGAAGTTAGAGCAGCCTTCTGCATATCCGGATCAGAATCAAAGTCGATAACAGCCCCTTGTGATAAGTTGGAACAAAACCCTTTACTGTCTCTCAAAACGCGCCAGTAAGTAATTATCTTCCTGTTTATAACAACAACCCTTAATGTTCTATTTTGAGATGGGATATACTCCTGCAACAAAAATCCCGCCTGACCTGTACTTTCATAAAGTTTTGCCTTTTTAAAAATATCGTGCAATTCCGCGGCCGACTTTATCAAATAAACATTCTCGCCTTCTCCGCCCCAGTCAAACTTGAACACAAAAGGAAAATCAAAAGGGAATTGGTCTGAAAATTCTTTGTAATGATAAAAATAATTTTCAATTGAAGAAAATGTTTCGGTTTTCGGGTGGGCAACACCCTTTTCCTGAAACAGTTTAATCTGACCGATCTTACCAGGATATTTAAATTTTGCATCAAAATCAGGAAAGACATTTGCGCAGTTGCCACGCGCCATTTTGTACAAAGATTTATAGCATCCCTGGTGGAGAACTACCGCGTCAGCGGCCTTTATAGCGGCCAGGTCATCAGCATCAGGACTGCGGCCGGCGCATATTATATTCTTATCCGCTACAAAGCATGGATGAAATGACAGGATCATCAGTAACCAAAATTCCTAAGCGCCTTCGTATCTTTGCTCCAGTCTTTTTGCACATGTACAAAAAGCTTTAAAAACACTTTTGAACCAACCATCCGCTCAATATCTTTTCTGGCGCTTTCGCCAATGCTTTTAATCTTACTTCCGCCTTTGCCGATTATGATTCCTTTCTGGGACGCACGCTCAATATGAATAGTAGCATTAATCATTATAAGCGCTCCCTTCTTTTTTTTTGAAAATGAATCTATTGTAACTGCTGTGGAATAAGGTATTTCCTGGCCTGTAAGACGAAAAACCTTTTCCCGAATCATTTCCGCGGCAATAAATCGTTCCGGCATATCGGTCAAAGTATCTTCCGGAAATAAAGGAGGTCCCTCCGGCAAAAGTCTTTCCATAGAATCAAGAAGCTCTTCAACCTGATCACCATGTTTTGCGGAAATCGGCACTATAGCATCAAAAGGATAGGCCTTTGCCCATTTATCTATCAGGGCAAGAAGTACAGATTTATTAACAAGATCTATTTTATTAAGACCAAGGATAACGCGTCGTTTCTGTTTTTCCAGCATCTTCACTATAAAACTCTCAGAATCCGGATCAGGATTTGATACATCCATAAGAATAAGCACTACATCCACATCACCAAGAGCTGAAAGAGCCGCGTCCACGATCCTGACATTTAACTTTGTCTTTGCTCTATGTACACCCGGCGTATCGATAAAAATCATCTGCGAGACCGGCCTGTGCACAACCCCAATTATCCGGTTGCGCGTGGTCTGTGGCTTTTGAGAAGTAATGGATATCTTCTCGCCAAGCATCCTGTTTAAAAGGGTCGATTTTCCCGCATTGGGCGCGCCCACAATTGCTACAAATCCTGATTTAAACTCAGCAGAGCTGTTATTTATATTTTTCATTCTTCACCTTGTAATAGCTTAGCCACAAAGGCACTAAGACACCAAGCTTATAATATAAGAAAAAATACCATATTAGAATTGCTGTTCAACTATAATTCATATCCCTTCTTTGTGGCTTAGTGGCTGAACTGCTTCTTCACTTCTTATCAATTTCTTAACCGCATCCCAGAGATCATCTTTCCCCCTGCCTGTTTTTGCGGAAAAGAGAATCAGATTATCTTTATCCACATTAAGTGTTTCCGCTATAGTAATCTTCTGCTTTATCTGTTTTGTCTTTGAAAGCTTGTCCACCTTTGTCAGTATCAAAATAACTGGAATATCAAAACTGCCAAGCCAGTCAATAAACTGCAACTCTTCCATACCGGGTGTACGCCGAATATCCATAATCAACACAACCCCTTTTAATGTCTCCCTGGTCAAAAGGTATTTTTCAATCATTGGACCCCATTTTTTTTTCACGGATGCCGGGACCTTGGCATACCCGTATCCTGGGAGGTCAACAAAACAAAAGACTCTGTTTATTGAAAAGAAGTTGATTAGCTGGGTGCGCCCAGGTGTAGAACTGGTTTTTACCAGGCGTTTTCGGTTTAAGAGCTTGTTAATCAGAGAGGATTTACCCACATTTGAACGTCCTGAAAAAGCGATTTCCGGCAAAATCGTGGGAGGATACTGGGATGGTTTAACAGCACTGGTAATAAATTCGGCAGATTTTATTTTCATATTAAAATAAGAATTCGCTTCGCTTAATTGAGAATTTAGAGATTTAGGAATTTAGGAATTAAAGGTATTCTGTTGATTTCAATCCCTTAATCCTTGAATCCTTGAGCCCTTTTGTTATTCTTAGATATTATACAACCTTGTTTAACGGATATTCGATTATTCCTTCAGCGCCGCTTTTTAGCAGCTTTGGAATAAGCGCTCTTACCGTATTCGAGTCAACCACAGTCTCAACCGAAAACCACTTTGACTGGTAAAGATGAGAAACCGTGGGAGCATTGAGACTCGGCAGCAATGACACAACATCTGCAAGAAGCGTTTCAGGAACATTCATTTTAAGGCCGACTAATTTTTCACCCAAAAGAGCTCCTTTAAGCAAAAGAGCGATCTGCTCCAGTTTTTCCTTTTTTTCAGGATCTTTCCATGCATTGTGGTTTGCGATAAGCTGGGTATTTGTATGCATCAATTCGTGGATAATCTGAAGACCATGCGCCTTTATAGTACTTTCTGTTTCCGTAACCTCCACAATAGCATCCGCAAGCCCGGAGACTACTTTTGCTTCTGTCGCTCCCCATGAAAATTCCACTTTAACATCAATGCCGCGCTCTGAAAAATATGCTTTTGTGAATTCTACAAGTTCGGTTGCTATTTTCTTACCCTGAAGATCTTCTATCTTCTTTATAGGCGAGTTATAGGGCACCGCAAGAACCCATCGCGCAGGCCTTGCGCTTACTTTTGAATAAATAAGATCCTCTATCACATATACATCGGATCTATTTTCGGCTATCCAGTCCTTACCTGTCAGACCCGCGTCAAGAGTTCCGCTCTCGACATAACGAGACATTTCCTGTGCCCTGCATATCGCGCATTCTATGGAATCGTCGTTGATTTCAGGGAAATAGCTTCTGCCATTGACATTAATCTTCCATCCTGAGCGTTTGAACAGCGCAATTGTAGCATTTTGCAAGCTTCCTTTTGGAATGCCTAATTTTAATTTTGTTTTCATTTTTTATATACCTCCTCTGGGTCAAACAAAGGCTTTCCAATAACCTTGATCGATCCGTGTTCAATCTTTTTAAAAAAACAGCTCCTATATCCCATGTGACATGCGGCTCCGCCGATCTGTTCAACCTTTAACAGCACAGTATCGTTATCGCAATCAATTCTGATCTCCTTTACGATTTGCATGTTTCCGGAGGTTTTGCCCTTTATCCAGAGCTCTTGCCGACTTCGGCTATAATAGGTTGCTTTGCCCGTTGAAAGAGTAGTTTCCCATGCTTCTTTATTCATAAATGCAAGCATTAAAACATCACCTGTTTTATATTCCTGCACTATAGCGGGTATAAGCCCGCCCAGCTTATTGAAATCAAGTTCGATCATATATAATATCCTTTTATTCCGGCCACCGTAAATTTTTGTTCAAACACTAAATAATTCATAAAAAGTGGTTTTTCAACTTGTTACGAACCTATCAAATAAGCAAAAAAATTTATGAGGTTAAATTTAATAGCTGATCAAGTCAATCTCTTTTTCGCAAAGAATTTCGCCGTCCCGCATATTCTATAATAGAAATAAGAACTGTTATTAAAAAAACCTGAATTACAAGGAGGATTCCATCTATCGGCCTTGCGTAACGTAATGTTATGGCGCTAATACCCAGTGTTATAGACAGAATATAAATAAACAAAACCGCCTTTTTCTTATCACCGAGAAGAGCGAATAATCTATGATGGATATGGTCGGTACCAACATAATCGATCCATTCCTTCAGGCTTTTTACCTTGCCGGTCACTATCCTTTCTATGGTAATGTAGGCCATATCATATATAAGAATCCAGAAGATCAGCACAGGCGCTGAAAAGGATACGATCCGGCTGTTATCCGCCCAGTCCCCCTTGATGGCCAGAGCAGCCAGCATAAAACCGATAAAGGTGCTCCCCGCGTCACCGAGATATATGGAAGCAGGTCTCTTTAATCCAAAATTAAAAGGAAGAAAACCGAGACAACTTCCCATCATGGCTATGGCAATCCACCCCATAAAGGGCTGATCGGTCTGAAATGCCACCACCCCCATAAACATGGCCATGATCGCAGCAATTCCCGATGCCAGTCCGTCCATGCCGTCAATGAAATTCATGGCGTTTGTTATCCCGATAATCCAGAGGATCGTAAATAAAACATTCAAACAGTATCCCCACACGGTCATGGGAAACAAATTCAGCACAATACCAAAATAAATCAAAACAAGAACAACAAAAACCTGGGCAAACAACTTCAGTCTCGCTGAAATGCCTCTCCGGTCATCTACCAGCCCCATCAGGGCAACAATAACCCCGCCACAGAGCAGCAAAACAACGTCCCTTTCCAGAACCATATTCGCCAGAAGGGCAGCGCTGAAAGACATAACGATTGCAATACCTCCCAGAAGAGGCGTGTTTTTTTTATGAATCTTTCGCCCCCCTGGTATGTCAACAATCTTTAATTTCAGGGCAATAAGCCGCATTACCGGAGTCAGTATAGCTGAAACAGAAAAAGAAAACAGAAAAATATAGAGCCATCTTACACCCAGTTCGGTGAAATGGCTGCGAGACCACGGAAGAACAAGCGCCGCAAAAA
>JAUVHU010000065.1 GCA_030593145.1 Desulfobacteraceae bacterium | reverse complement strand
GCTAAAGTATTCGGAAATACAGCGAATTTTTGGCTTAATTTACAGCAACGAAATGATATATGGGCTGCACTACATTCCCCGAAGCGAATGGAAAAAATTGAGCGTGTTAGTCCAATTCGTGAAGCAATTGCATAGAAATTTGTCGGCCATTTCTATCATAAAATCAGCATATTAAATATAAAAGCACCGAACATAAAAATGCACCAGACCGCAGTAAGTCGGCGTTTTTTTATTGTCGTGGATTCAAGAGTGTCGCCATCATTAATAACTGTCTTTTCTTTGCGGCTGGTGGTTTCAGCGTTAAGCGTCGCACAAAAAAGAGAAAACGGATGCAAAAAACATCAGAAATCTATAAGAAATTGTATCACTACACTACTTGGGAGGGACTTCAGGGTATTCTTGAAACACAAACCTTGTGGGCAACAAACTATAAGTTTCTAAATGATTATTCTGAAATTGTTTTGTTTAGAGAAAAATTAATTTCTTTTATTTATCCATTTGTACTTGAGGGTTATAAAAAGTTAATTAAGCAAAAACCAAAAATTAAGCAAAAAATCCACGATGAAGGTGGGCTTAACCAAGTTGTTCAACATGATGCGGAAGTACTTATTAATGCACAATATAGAGCGCTTGGAAATGAAATTTATATTCTTTCATTCTGTGGTGAACCGGAAAATCCAAATATCGCCGCTAATGGGTTATTAAGCCAATGGCGAGGTTATGGAACTGGAGGCGGCGCTGCCTTGGTAATCGATACCGAGAAATTGGAAGAAATACTTGCTATAGAAGCAATGAGTTTTGAGTACAGTGCAGTTCTCATTGCCGATCTTATATATAGTGATGATGAGCAGAAGTTAAAAGAAGAGCTGTCAGATGAGCTCGCAATCCTCGCAGATATTGCAAAACAATTTTTTAATCACGAAAACATTAAGCAGGAAAAAATAATTGACTCTTCTAAAGGATATAATTCTTTTGTTAGTTGCATCAGCCGTTATAAACATTATGGTTTTAGAGAAGAAAATGAAGTCAGAGTAGTCGCTTTACCAACTGTAATTGATAACGAAATTATTAAATTAGCTAATGAGGATGGCGTAACATTAAAACCTGAAAAAGAGCGAAAATTCAGACAAAAAAACGTACAGCATATACCTTATATTGAACTATTTCATTCAACAGATGTTAAACTCCCTATAGAAAAAATTATTGTTGGACCTCACAATGAAAAAGAAGCTCGTGCCATAGAATTGCGTGATATACTATCGAAAACAAATATTGAAATAGTATGTTCTGAGATTCCTTACGTTGGCTAATAGAAGATGTTAGAAAACAATAATAAAAGCGCTTAACCAATCACTGGTGCGGACGCAAAAAGCCGCGCCGCACAGTTCAAACGTTCGGCGGCAACAAAGTGACTGACCATGCGCAGGAGGATGGTATGACTGAACAACGTAAACCTCAGGACCATACCGACGGTTTGCCGACGGCTTCAGATGTGTGGGGAACACTGACGGCACTCGTGATCCACTCAGAGCAAGTACGATGGATGCGCGTCAACACATTGCTGGTAGTGGACTCGATCTTCGTGGCTGTGTGGGCGGGTGTCTTCGTTGGAACTGAGTGTTTCGACGGGAAGGCTATTTTGCTTGCGGCCATCTGTCTTCCGGGCATCCTCCTGGGGATTCCATTTGCTTGCCTGGGGTGGCGATCGAGTCAGTACATGGACGACTTCCACAAGCTCGCGGAGGGCATGAATACCCCCGAAGGCACCCCTCATCCTTTCTGTCGCAGCGAAGCGCGGCGTAGGAGTGTCCGACGCGGCTTTGGGCGGGTCACCTCTTCCAGGTCCCTGGTAGTGGCTCTGCCATTGATGTTTGTCCTACTCTTTGTCGGTCTTGGCGTAGCTTCCTTCGTGATGGGACCATGAAAGGCCTTCCGCCGAACAAGTCGCTGGAAAATCGACGGGGAAAAGCTGGCGCTTTTTCCGCGTCTCAGTTCCAGCGATAAGCTGACCGTAAACGGTCAGCTTATCGCTGGCTGTTGAGCTTCGCTCTAACGTCCTTGACAGGACTCCGCTTATGCTCCGCCTATCAAGGGCGTCAGAGCTGACTGCGCTTCTCAGGAAGAGAGAGAAAAAACCCTCTCTCTTCCCTGCGATGCTTGCGGCTCAACAGCCAGCGTTCGGTGTCTAAAATCAGAGGCAAAAAAGGCTTGTTGCTATTTTCCTGAAAATTGATTAGGATATTTAACATTATAAATTTATTAAAAAAGACTATTCAGAATGAAATCTTTATCGGAAGATCTCCAGACACCCAAGCAAAACTTAGATGAATTTGCAGATGTTACCAAGAGAGTTTTGGACTATCTGCCAAATATTGTTTCAGAAAGAGTTGAAACAAGAGATTACACGATATTATCTTCCGTAGTTGCCGGTACAACAAAATTCGCCAGGCCGGTTAATAACAATTTGTTCATAAATAAAATCGAAGAATTTAAGAAAAGCTACAAATTATTTCTTGAGGCTCTCAAACAAATCAAGAATGGAAAAAAGATAAAAAGAGAAGATTATTCCACAATAGATGCTGTAGTATATACCATTCAACAATCCATAGGGGTTGGCATGGATTTTCTTTGCAATCCTAACAGCGCCAGAAAACACGTTGGCAATAGATTTGAGGAATTAATTCGCAATATTGTTTCTCAAGCAGGAATTACAAATGATAAAGTTGTGTTCAAAATTCCTTATCCATCAGAGGAAGGTGAAAAATTATATTCCTGTGAAACAGATATAATTCTGTCTCCTCATGAAAGAGTAAAGTCGAATATAAAAACAATAAATGAGGATGAAATTGTAATCTCTTTGAAAACATCATCAAAGGACAGGATGGGGAAAATCTTTCTTGATAAACTTCTTATGCAGAAATTCGCTGAGCATCCTGTAAAAGTGATTGGAATATTCTTGAATGATGTTCAGAGGAAGAATACTGATAAAACCAGTTACACTTTTGTCTCCGGCTTGTTTATGGTATACACAAAATTTTTAACCCGACTTGAAGGTGTTTATTTTGTTGATCCTCCTCCAATCACCAAAGGCAGTCCTTACAATGAGCACATTTCTTCCTTTTCAAAATTTATTGCCGATGATATTTGGAAGTTATTAGCCTCTTAATTTTTTCCTTCTCTCAATAATCTCTGCTTCTTCGCTGTTATCAGAAATTCTTGCAATATGTTCTTTATCTAACAATCTTCTTCTTATGATGTTGCAATATTCAATACTTTTCTCGCTGCCTAACCATTTTCGGTTAAAAGCTTCGGCAACGGCATATGTTGTGCCGGAACCGCCGAAAGGATCGATGACCATTCCGCCTGGATTTGAAGAGGCAAGAACACATTTTTTTACCAGTTCGACCGGTTTTTGTGTGGGGTGCTTTTCTCTTTCCCAAGAGCTATTTGATAAGGTGGGAATTTCAAATACATCTTTCGGTTTTGCGCCTTTGGGATTAGGGGTCCAAACATAAGTTTTTCCGTTCCCATATTGCGATGTCTTTGCCTGGGGATGTTTAGGATATTTTAAGGTGTGAAGATTATATGAGACTCTAACATCGTCAACATTAAAAATAATTTTCTTGCTTTTTCTAAAATGCAACAAACTTTCATGTGATCGTCCCCAACCATTACTTAAATTGGCTTTGTTACGATAATACCAAACCAGCCACTTACACCCTTTGAAAAGGCTGCTTGCAGCCCATTTAATATCAGCTAATATCTCAGAAAATCCACAAATATATAAACTTCCCCGTGGCTCAAGAACTCGGTGTGCCTCTTCAATCCATTCCATGCTCCATTCAACGTATTTTTTTTGGGATTCAAATGTATCCCATTCAGCCTTTTTAATATTGTATGGAGGGTCGGCGAATATAAGTTGAGCAGATGAAGTCTCAAGACTTTTTAAAAATTTTATAACATCTTCATTATATAGTTTGCCGAGGCTTGTCTCAAAAAAAGGATCAATTTGATATTGTAAAGAATTAATATAGTCGGTTAAGTATGCTTGTCCCATTTCTTTGACAACAAATTCGACTTGATCTTCTTTATAAATGCGGTAATTATTGATTGGGTGCCTTTGAGAAGGAAATTTGCCTGCTTTATCCCATCTTCTCAAGGTTCCTGTGCTTACACCGAGAATTTTTGCTGCTTGACTAATGTTTAAATACTTTTTCATCATTATATCCCAAGGTGATTAAAGGTTGTAAAACATTATACATCATTACATTGTTCAACCTTGTACATATTTTAAGATGTTATGTCAAATATTTTTTAAGTCAGATGACATAAGCGAAATAAATATAAGCCTTAATCTCTTAATATTACAGTAGAACACCGAACAATGGCATGGAGTTGGATTGAGAAAAACTGGTGTTTTTCTCAACCACTCATGCCTGGGGGTTATGTGCGAGAAAGACTGACCGTATCTGGTCATATACAAGAAATAAAGGATAAATCTACTTAATAGTACTTTCAGAAGTTAAATCAAATCCGGCCTTTTGGGGGTTGGCTTTTTACTTTTCGCAGAAAAGAGATTTTCCAGTATTTTTCCGATTACAGCGCATTCAAGCCCAAAAGGGATATAGCCTGCATACCCTAAAATCGGCATTTCGAAAACTTTGAATTCATGAACAAACGGAACACTGTATTCCCATTTGGCCAGACTGTAATAATTCCACATTTCCCAAAACCATCCGCATACTAAACCTGCCAGAGCTGACGATACAACAAAAACCCAGTCACCCTTGACAGTATCCGAAAACAGGTGAAATTCTCCGAAAAGTATCTGCAAAGAAACTATTATAAGAAGAGGTGAAACCCAGACAAGGGGAAAAAGGTAATCAGGCCACAGTCCTATGCAGAACAAACCGATGCCGGATATCATCAAAACAATTAATGCCGGAGTTCTTGATTTAACAAAATAAAGGGGAATGAAACTTTTGAATCTTTCCTTTATCCGAAAAGATCCCGACAGCCATTCGCGGGTTCCCAGAACAGCCGGAAGCACGGTTGAAAATGAAAGGCTTGCATGCCTGAAATATTCCCACGGGCTGAAAGAAACGCCGATATAGTGCCAGTTTTGCACAAACCGGTTCAGGTATTCGAAAAACCACCAGAATACAGCGCTTGCGGGAAAAAGCAGAAGAAAAAAACCAGGCCGCGTGGTTATCATGCAGCTTCCCTTGCGTCTGTAAGTCAGGGCATTAACTACCACTATATAAGAGAGCCATAATAAAATAAAGGTGTGTTGCTGAAATCTTGCAAACCAGGGGAAACGTGTCCATGCAAGCATCCATGCGATTAAGCCGGCAATAACCCCGATCCATCCCCACCATGGAAAAGGATAAGATTTTAGCCGCTTCTGTTTTATCAAATCGCCGGATTTAAACCATTGTGAGATAAGTGGAATAATTACAGCCAAAATAAAAATGCTTAAACCGATAAAGATTGGCAGGGAAAAAGGAGCGTGGATAATATACCCTGTTTTTGGAGGAAATGTGAGATAGATACGCAGCGGAATGTCGGTAAGGGCAATGCCCAGTAAAGGCAGGCCTGTTAACATGCCGGCGACAAGGAAGTATTTTAAAAAAATATTTCTCACTTAGAAATATCAACTCCTGATTTTAGCGATCCGCTTTTCATTTTTTCATAATAAGAGCCGCGCGAAACTTTTCGGGATACGTCTTTTTTGAATAGAAGCCAGATTACATGTTTTGTTAAGTTAAAGCATATTTCCAAGTAAAAAACAGTTTTTATTTGACTTTGGTACAAGGTGGAATTGAGCAAAATTGCTCTGCGCAGAAATTACGTGTATAGATGCAGTTTTTGTGCAAAACGATTTCCGCATTATATTATATTGTATTGATTAATTTATATATATGCATTATTAATAACACCCTATAAATCATGGTTGTTTATAATTAAGTTTCTGGACGAAAACAGAGCTTTTTTGCAGGTTGGGTTGATCCGATGAAACAGCTATTAAATACAGTTTTTGCGATTATAATTGCATGCCTGGCATGTATCCAGCAGGTTGGACCGGCATGTGCTGATAATATGAGACCTTTGCAAAAGGGGGCATTTTCCAAAGGTCTCAATATTCGGGAGCCTGTATGGGCAGGCCGTTTTTATCCCGCTTCTCAAGCAGAATTGGAGCGGGTCATTGATAATTTTACCCGGCAGGCAAAACAGACAAAGATTCAAATCCCACGTAAAGGGTCGCTTAAGGCCCTGATTCTTCCACACGCAGGGTATATCTATTCCGGGCTCACAGCAGCCCATTCCTCTCTTGTGCTTAAGGAAAATCAATTTGAAAAGGTAATCTTAATGGGGCCGGATCACAGGATAGGTTTTAATAACGGCGCCATCAGCGATGTTGGGGCTTATCGAACTCCACTCGGTCTTGTAAAACTAAGCAAGGATGCGGCAGCATTGCGCGGCCAATCGAACCTGTTTCGATCTGTTCCTGATTCCGATATGCAAGAGCATTCACTGGAAGTTGTTCTGCCTTTTTTGCAGCATTACCTTAAGAACTTCGAGTTTATACCTATTGTCCTTAGCCGGGGAGATGTAAAATTGCCGGCACACGCAATTGAGCCGCTGCTTGATAAAAAAACACTTCTGGTCGCAAGTTCGGATCTGTCTCACCACCTTTCATATTCAGAAGCCGTGCATAGAGACAAAGAAACAATTAATATGATATTAAACCTGAAGTCTGATAAGCTGTTGAAAAGCAACAATCGCGCGTGCGGCATTATACCGATTCTGATTGTGCTTGAAATGGCCGAAAAATATGTTTGGCAACCGGTTCTTCTTCATTATTCAAACAGCGGTGACACTACAGGCGGACGGGCAAGGGTCGTCGGCTATGCGGCCATCGCATTTTACGGAGATTTGTCTATGCAAAAAGATAATAATTCAAGTAACCAAATCAGCGACCAGCACGGTCTGGCGCTGGTTAAGCTGGCAAGGCAAACAATCCTGAAAAGACTCGGCCGGAAAATTGATATGTTTGAGTCCGATTCCTTGTCGGAGCTCCTGATGGATGAGGATCTTCAGGCCAAGCGCGGGACATTTGTTACTTTAAAGATTGATGACCGGCTGCGTGGATGTATAGGAAGTTTATCCTCTAATGAATCTATTGTAGAGGGAGTCAGGCGTAATGCGATAAATGCCGCATTCCATGACCCCCGTTTTTCTTCGCTGACTGTTAAAGAAAGTGACAACGTTGACATAGAGATCAGCATTCTCACTGAGCCGCAGCTTCTTGAATATATTGATGGCGCTGATTTGATTTCAAAGCTGAGAGTTGATGTTGATGGTGTTATTATCAGAAAAGGAGCGGCTTCCTCCACCTTTTTACCCCAGGTCTGGAAACAGCTTCCACAGCCGGAGATGTTTTTGTCTCAATTATGCCTGAAGGCAGGCCTGTCAGCCGATACATGGCGAAAAGCCGGGCTGGAAGTTAAGACCTACCAGGTACAGTATTTTGAAGAAAACAAGTGAAAAAGCAGTAATTCTGGTGGTCATCGCCACAGGCATTTCCTCTGTGGTGACTCAATTATTGATCATCCGCGAATTTTTGGCCCAATTACAAGGCAATGAATTTGTAATTGCCCTGATACTTTTCATTTGGTTGATTACAGGCGGGATCGGTACATTGCTGGCCCGGCTTGTAACCAAACGGTTATGGCGTCCCACAGCCGGCCGGTTTGGCTGGCTGTCGCTTAGCCTGGCCTGCCTTCCTGCCCTGCAAATCCTAATTATTCGCTGGCTGCGTGATGTTTTATTCATTCATGGAAGTTCAATTGGATTTTATTCTACCCTGGGATATATTTTTTTCACTGTAGCGCCATATTGTCTGCTTATGGGCTTTGTGCTTCCTTACAGCCTGTTTCTCCTCAGAGTTGAAGAGCCTGATTATCCAGGAACACGCATCTATATGACGGATAATCTTGGGGATGTGGCAGGGGGCGCCCTGTTTTCCTTTGTCCTGGTTTACATGTTTTCCCCTCTACAAGCTGTATTTCTGGCCAACCTGCTGCTTGTCGCGGCGTCATGTTTCCTGTTTGTTTCTATTCGACGGATGTATCCGGCTGCTTTTATCGGAGCGGGGTTGGTGCTTGTTATACTTCTTGCGGGTATTTATCTGGAACCTGCAACCCTTGCTCCCAGAGAAGGAGAACTTGTTCATTACAAAGAGTCTCGTTACGGCCGTATCTCTGTTCATAAAGACCGGGAACAATACACCATGTTTATAGACGGAACTCCTGTGTTTAGCAGCCAGAATTTAAATATGGCCGAAGAGACTATTCATTATCCTTTATCGCAGGTAAGCAATCCAAAAAATATTTTATTGATTTCCGCTGAAGGCGGAATTATGGCGGAGCTGCAAAAATACAGGCCGGCAAGTGTGGATTATGTGGAACTGGACCCTGAAGTCAGCCATATTCTATTCCGTTTCGGATTGATAAAAAATATTCCTGGTTTAAATGTCATCAATCAGGATGCGAGGGCATATCTGGCGAGCTCAGATAAAATATACGATGCAATAGTTGTGAATCTACCGGAGCCTGAGACCTTTCAAACAAACAGGTTTTTTACCGGCCGTTTTTTTGAACTTGCGAGGAGTCATCTCGCTTTGCACGGTGTGCTTGGTTTTTCCGTGCAGGGATTTGACAACTACCTTGCCGAACCCCAGTGTCAGAAGATTTCTTCTCTGTATAATACCGTGTCCGATTACTTTAAATATGTTTTGCTGCTGCCTGGAGAAAGGATATTTTTTCTGTGCAGTGATAATCCAATAAATGCTGATATTCCGGCGTGTCTTGCTGAAAAAAGCATCTCAACCAGTTACATCGGCGGTTTTTTTTACGGCAATCTTACACATGAAAGGATAGTCGGTTTAAATAATATGATTGATCCGGCAACCCCTAAAAACATAGATGAATTTCCACAGTTGATCCGGCTGATGTTTTTGCAGTGGTTTGCCAAATTTTCCACATCTCCTCATGGATTTATTGCCGGTCTCGCTGTGTTGCTTATCATCTATCTTGCGCGTATTGCGCGGGAGGAGTTTGTTCTCTTTTCTACCGGCTTTATGACCATGGGCAGCGAAATTCTGGTTATTTTTGCCTTTCAGATCTTTTTTGGTTATATCTATTTGCAGATAGGATTGATTGTTACGGTTTTTCTCGCCGGTCTGCTGCCCGGCGCCTGGTTTGGTGAAAGAATGCGGGGCAGGGGAAGATTGATACTGGCGCTTACCGACGGCCTTCTTATTATCCTGATCGCGTTATTTATAATAGCTGTGCAGCATGGCGGGGACAGGTTGCCTGTCGCTGTTTTTCTTATCTTCGGCTTTGTGGTTTCTCTAACTTGCGGTTTTCAATTTCCTGTGGCGCTTAGATTACGGGGGGGCGATAACCCGGCGGCAACACGGGCATTTTCCGCCGATCTAATCGGGGCGGCATTTGGAACCCTGATCACAAGCGTAGCGCTTATTCCCTATTTCGGCATTATATGGGCTGCGGCAGGATTGATCGGTTTGAAACTGGCAAGTATTATTGTTATTGCAACAGGATATGAAAAAAGATAATTATAAAAAGATTACCTCCAAATTAGTTGTAGTCAATTAAGGCAAAATAAGTGGGTTATTTCCAATTGAGCAGGTGTGATCCCATAGGGTACACCTGCCGCGACGGGCGCGAGCACGGCGGGAGGGGTCAAGGATTCAAGGGTTCGAGTGAGGAACCCTATAGAATAACCGGGCAGTTACCTTCTAAATTTGCCTAAAATGTCGATACCAACGACCAATTGAGGATTTGCTAATGGCGAAAAAACCGACACATGAAGAATCGGTGCAAAGGGTTAAGGCGTTAGAGAAGGAATTAAGAGAATCAAAAGAAAGGTTCCGGTTAATAATTGAAAGCACAAACGATTTAATTGCCACAACCACATTCAGTTTAACACCTAAGTATACTTATGTCAGTCCTTCGAATAAAATTCTTGGGTATACTTCTGAAGACATGATCGGCAAAACAGGCTTGGACTTTATCCATCCTGAAGATAAAAAGAGATTGCTTCCTTTATTAATGAAATATGTCAGCGCAAAGGCTAAGAATTTCTTTACAGGTACAGATAAAAACGTCTTTGAGAGAATGACATATCGTTTTAGAGACAAGTCAGGCAACTGGCGTTACTTGCAAAGCACTGTAAATATTATAGGGGACGAATTACTTTTTATCTCAAGAGACATTACAGAAAAGAGGCAGACCGAGGATTTGATCCGCGCCCAGCGCGACCTTGGGCTAGCGCTTGGCGCTGCCGGCGAACTGGATGATGTGCTACGCCTGTGCGTTGAGGCTGCCATCAATATCTCCGGAATGGATTGCGGCTGGGTATATCTTGTGGACAAAGACTCAGGGGCTATGGATCTTGTCTTTCACAAGGGATTATCAACCGCTTTTGTCAACTGCGTATCACGCTATGATAAAGATTCGGACAGCACGAGTCTGATTATGGCTGGAAAACCGCTGTATATGCGACACGAAGAAATGATACCAAATGCTGATGAAGCAAGGTTAAATGAAAAATTACGTGCTATTGCAGTCATTCCTATTCATAACGAGGGCCGGGTTATAGGATGCCTGAACATTTCTTCACATACTTTTGATAAGATATCCGCTTTTGCCAGGTTCGCACTTGAAATCATATCCACACAAATCGGGAGCGTGATTGCCCGCGCAATGGCAAACGCGGAACTGAATAAAGAAAAAGAGCGATTCCGTATTCTGGTGGAAGAATTTCCACTCGGAGTATCCTTAATCAGAAAGGATGGTCATTACGAGTATGTTAATCCTAAATTTACAGAACTCTTTGGGTACACACTGGAAGATGTTCCGACCGGAAAGGTGTGGTTTAATAAGGCGTATTCTGACAGAAAATACAGGCATAAAGCTGTTGTCATCTGGTTTCAGATTAAGAAGAATACAAAGCAAGGGAAATTTTTTCAGGAAGAGTTTGATGTGACATGCAAAGACGGTTCGAAAAAGGCGATCCTTTTCAGGATGATGAGCATGGAGGCAGGGCAAACCCTGATGCTTTATGAGGATACTACTAAAACAAAGCGGCTTGAAAAACAATTCCAGCAAGCCCAAAAGATGGAAGCAATAGGCACTCTCGCAGGCGGCATTGCTCATGATTTCAACAACCTGCTTATGGGTATTCAGGGACGCACTTCTTTGATGACAATAGATGCTGATTCAGCGCATCCTTATTTTGAACATCTAAAAGGAATAGAGAAATATGTCAAAAGTGCGACAGATCTTACAAAACAGCTCCTGGGTTTTGCCAGAGCAGGAAAATATGAGGTAAAGCCGATTGATCTGAATAATATAATCAAGAAAAGTTCCATGATGTTTGCACGCACAAAGAAGGAGATAACTATCCATGGAAAATATCAAAAAGATATCTGGACTGTTGAAGCAGATCATGGACAGATGGAACAGGCACTGTTGAATCTGTATGTTAATGCATGGCAGGCCATGCCTAACGGTGGGAAAATATATCTGGAAACAGAAAATGTTATAATAGATAAATATTATGGCAAAACATACTATGTGGAGCATGGCAGATATGTAAAGTTCTCTATAACCGACACTGGAATCGGTATGGATGAAGCAACCCAACAAAAAATATTTGATCCTTTTTTTACCACAAAAGAGATGGGGAGGGGAACCGGTTTGGGTCTGGCCTCTGTCTATGGTATTATCAAGAATCATGGCGGCTTTATCAATGTTTACAGTGAAAAGGGTGAGGGAAGCATATTTAATATCTATTTGCTGGCAACAGAGTCGGAAGTTAGAGGTCAGAAGTCAGAGCTTGTCCGCCATCAGTCTGGCGGGGTTGCTGAGGATATTAAGAGTGGATACGAGACAGTTCTCTTTGTGGATGATGAGAATATGATTGTTGATGTAGCTAAACAGATGCTGGAAATGATGGGATATAAGGTTTTGACAGCAAAAACCGGAAAAGAAGCTATAGCAATCTATACGCAAAACATGGATAAGATTGGTATGGTTATCCTGGATATGATTATGCCTGATATCGGTGGCAGTGAGGTCTATGACAGACTGAAGGAGATAAATCCCGAAGTAAAGGTTCTTCTCTCGACCGGATACAGCATCACTGGCCAGGCGACTGACATACTGAATCGAGGCTGCAATGGATTTATTCAGAAACCTTTCAGTATAAAGAAGTTATCATATAAGTTAAGGGAAATTCTGGATTGCAGGTGAATTGATACGTAGCTGTTCATGGCTTGAAACTTGAAATTGGAAAGTAGAAATTTGGGAGAGATTAAAATAGAGATTGGGAACAACAGTATGAAGGCCAAATTTCCAATTTCTATTTTCTAATTTCAGCGTTCCGTGAACGCTTACACTAATACCATAGCACATGAAAAAAATAACCAGGCGAAAATTTTTATATTGCAGCGCGGCCGTTCTTTCAACCGCTATGCCTTTTCGTTTCTTCCGGCCTTTTGCAGGAACAGACAGCGAAGCTTTCCAGTCTGTTGATATCAGTGGCAGAATTGTTAAAGGAGGAGCGCCTTCAAAATTATGGAAATGGTCTCATGAGGGATTTCTTTATACAAAGTTAAAAGAAAACAAGGTTGTATGCGGCATCTGCCCCAACAAATGCGTTTTGGCGCCGGGTGATTTAAGCATTTGCCGCAGTAAAGTTAATGTTAGTGGAATATTATACAGCCTTACATACGGGAATCCATGCAGTTTGCATGTTGATCCCATAGAGAAAAAGCCGCTTTTTCATTTCAAACCACGCACAACCGCCTTTTCCATTGCTGCCACAGGGTGCAATTTTCGATGTTTGAATTGCCAGAACTGGGAAATTTCCCAGGTAAAACCCCACCAGGTGCGTCATTATGAACTTTTTCCCAGAGATGTAGTTGTTAAGGCGCAGAGCGCTGGGGCAAAATCGATAGCCTATACCTATTCAGAACCAACAACCTTTTTTGAATACATGATAGACATTGCGCGTATTGCCAGTGAGGAGGGTATATATAACCTGTGGATATCGAACGGCTATATCAACCGTAAGCCCCTGTTGGAGCTATGCAAAGTTCTTGATGCGGCTAATGTCAATCTGAAGTCATACAGTGATGCCATATACAGGAAATTAAACGGCGGCAGGCTGCAGCCGGTGTTGAATACTTTTAAGACCCTGCATGAACAGGGGATACATTTTGAGATGACGAATCTCGTTGTTCCCGGATATGTTGATGATCCGGATATGGTAAAAAAAATGTGCGGATGGATACTCGATAATTTAGGACCGGATTATCCCCTGCACTTTTTGCGTTTTTTCCCGAAATATAAACTTGACAGACTGGCCCCGACTCCGGTTTCTACGCTGACCAGCTTTCGTGAGCTGGCTATGCAGTCAGGAATTCGTTATGTATATTTAGGTAATGTTCCCGGTCATGAAGGTAACAACACCTACTGCCATAATTGCAAAAAACTGTTGATAGAACGAAGAGGGTATTTGATTCCCGCATATAATCTAAAAGGAAATCAATGCAGGTTTTGCCACACGGTTATTCCGGGGGTTTGGGATGATTTATGATTGTCGATTGTTGATTGTTGATTGAAAAAATGAACGTCCAACATCGAACATTGAACATCGAACGTCGAATAATGATGTCGCTTTGCTCTGCCAGTTTATAAATTGGCAGAATTCCTTATTCATCATTCGATGTTGGACGTTCGATGTTCGATGTTCATTTCTTTTCCCGTTGGACGTTCATCTTTTATGTTCGACGTGTGTCTTTCAAAACAACTTAGGGGTGTAGATCGCTTATCTTAGGTCATAGATGGAATTAGCCAGAGAGGTTAGTTGATCATGAACAGCTTTGGGTTTGGGGAGGTTCGGTGGAGGGATGAGCTTGAATTTTTCCAAACGGACAGGCGCGAAATGGAGACTTTTTTCTACAGCTCCTATTTCTTCGGGAGTAAAATTGTCTCCCATAAAATGTTTTTTCCCAATTTCATCAACATCCATGCTTTTCAAGAAGTTTAGAATGGTGAGCAGGTCGTGGTTTCCTTCAAATTTTTTTATGTTATAATTTACCGCATTGCATTCATCTTCCAGGTTTTCATAATCTTTTCTGTATTTGTCATTCCATGTGTAAAGTCTTCGATATGACTCCATAAGAAGCTTCTTGAATCTTGACCGGCCGGTAAGGCCATGCACCTTTATGAGCCGCAGCTCTTTTTTGTATTTTGATTCTGTTCCTGTCTTTTCTTTGCAAGGGGCCTCTTTTAACCCTGTCAAACTGATAAATTTATTTATAAACTCAGTTTCACAAAGCAGGTCGTATGTGCGGGCAAAGTGTCCGTAGAGCCTTTCCTGTAGCTGGACAGTATTATCTGCCAGTTTATTCAAATAGTTGATCTGTTCTTCGATCAACCGTCGTTCATAAAGATAATTTTGTATAACCTCCTCTTTGACTTCATGGGTCAGGGCGGCGATAAAGTCATCTTGCATGGGTTTTCCTTATATTTTTTTTGGAATTATATTATTCAGAAATTTACAAACTCAAAAAAGTGGGTTTTATAATTCCATTACTCCGCGGACAGACAATTAAATTTGAAAAGATCTGAAACTCACGCAATAAGTGACCCTAAGTCGTCAAGTAAAAATAACTTATACATCTTGCTTGTCCTTTTGCTTGTTTTCTGTGTTCCGTCAAGGCTTACATAACTCGTTATGCGCGCCTTAACGCGCCTTGAAAACAAACAAAATTACGGCGCAATCTGTACAA
>JAUVHU010000068.1 GCA_030593145.1 Desulfobacteraceae bacterium | reverse complement strand
GGCAATGATCCTCTCCACGGAGGAATGACTGATATCCCGTTCATGCCATAGCGGAATATTTTCCAGGGATGCAATGGCGTTTGATCGTATAATGCGGGCAAGACCGCAAAGATTTTCAGATCCAATCGGATTCCTCTTGTGGGGCATGGCTGAAGAACCTTTCTGGCCTTTTGAAAAAAATTCTTCCGCCTCAAGAACCTCGGTCCTTTGCAGATGCCTTATTTCAAGAGCCATCTTTTCAATTGATGAGGCCATAATAGCGAGGGTTGTAAAATATTCGGCATAACGGTCCCTTTGAACTATCTGTGTCGAGGCGGGAGCAGGTTTGAGCTTTAGTTTTTTGCACACATATGCCTCAACAGCCGGAGAAATATGTGCGAATGTTCCCACCGCGCCTGAAAGTTTTCCAAAACTGACAGTTTCAACAGCCCTTTTAAATCTATCCCTGTTTCTACGCATTTCATCATACCAAACCGCCAGTTTCAACCCAAAGGTAATCGGCTCTGCGTGTATTCCATGGGAGCGTCCGATCATTACGGTATTTTTATGCTTTAGAGCTTTTTTCTTTATAACATTTAAAAGTACGCCGCAATCTTTGAGAATAATTGTGCCGGCCTGCCTGAGAAGATACGCCATACTTGTATCAAGAACATCTGAAGAAGTAAGACCCATGTGAATATATCTTGAGTCCGGCCCCACACGCTCTGCGACACTTGTTAGAAAGGCGATAACATCATGTTTTGTTTCAGCTTCGATCTCTTCGATTCTTTTAACGGAAAATCCGGCTTTTTTCTGGATATTTTTAAGCGACTTTTTAGGAATTTTTCCAATTTTTGCCAGCGCCTCACAAGCAAGTATCTCAACTTGCAGCCATGCCTTATATTTGTTTTCCTCGGTCCAGATATCTCCCATTACTTTTCTTGCATATCGCTTTATCATAATTTCGTTACTCGTTGTTTGTTGCTTGTTGTTGGTTAATCGTTACTGGTTGTTAGCTTTGAGTTTCACGTCACTCTAATCTTCTAACTCTTTAATCCAGTGAATTGCTGAACTTTTTATAAAAGTATCAATTATGATGGTCTCGTAAAAAGTCTTTTGTGAACGACTTTGAGCATTTTGGGAAAAAAGCAATTAAGATGTTCATCGTCAAGAAATGCAAGCTGTTTGAGGCCGTTAGGCCGAGTTCTTGCATTTTAGATGAACATCTCAATTGCGCCCAAAATGGTCATGAAGTGAACAAAATGAACTTTTTACGAGTTCATCAATTATCACTTCTTCTGTTTTTCACAAACAATATTACTTTCTCCAGGGATCATTGCTTTGTCCCCTTTGATTTCAACGGAGAGTTTACGCCTGTCTTCCAGCTCGATGATTTCCCTGCGTTTTTTATTTAGTATATAGTCGGCAACCTCAACCGGCACCATCGCTGTTACACCGGTTATTCCTTCTTTTAATGTTTCAAGACGAAGTTTGCGCAAAAAACTTACTCCCAAGGCTTCGGGAGATGGTATCAACCCTTTTCCTTTGCAGTATCTGCAGTGATCAAAACTTCCGAATTCAATAGACGGCCTGATCCTTTGCCGTGACATTTCAATCAACCCAAACTTTGAGATCTTTCCAATTTTTGTTTTGGCCTTGTCTCCCTTTACATGGGTTTTTAAAGTCCTTTCAACTTCTGCTCTATGCTTCGAGTCTCTCATATCTATCAAATCAAGTACTATAAGCCCGCCCAGATCCCTTAATCGCAATTGACGCGCAATCTCCTCGGCAGCTTCAATATTGGTTGTAAATGCTGTCTGTTCAACCGATTTTTTCTGGGTTGCCTTGCCTGAATTTACATCTATGGAGACCATGGCTTCGGTTTGTTCTATTACAATGGAACCGCCGGATTTTAACTTAACGCGGCTTTCAAATATGGATGCGATCTGGTTTTCGAGCTGATGTTTTGTAAATATAGGCTTGGCGCCCTTATAGAGTTTGACTATTTTGGTATGTTTCGGCGATATGATATGCATAAAATCTTTTGTTTCACGAAACACTGCGGTATCATCTATAAGGATTTCGGTAACATCGGATGTAAAATAGTCTCGGATGGATCTCAAAACCAGATTTCTTTCCTTATAAAGAAGCTCCGGAGCCTTTTTGCCCATCACATTTTTTTTGATGTTTTTCCATAATCGCAGGAGATATCTCACATCTTTGGCCAGAAGCGCCTTTGTACAATCTATACCGGCAGTACGGACGATGATTCCAAATCCTTCGGGCAAGCTTAGCCCGTTTATTATATCCTTCAGACGGTTTCTTTCCGCTTCATCCTCAATTTTGCGTGAAATGCCCTTTGTATCGCTTCCGGGCATAAGAACCAAAAACCTTCCGGGCAAAGAAATATATGTTGTAAGCATTGCCCCCTTTTTCATGAAAGGATCTTTTGTGATCTGTACAATAAGTTCCTGGCCGCGCTTAACAATATTTTTTATGGAAGGTGCTCCTGACTGATTATCTTGATAGTATTCACTATGTATTTCATGTTTCTGCAGAAATCCGTGCCGCTCTAATCCATAATCGACAAATACAGCCTGAAGGCTGGGCTCTACACGGGCAATGACAGCTTTGTATATGTTGCCGTGGGTAATTTCCCTTGCAGCGCTTTCAATATGAAATTCTTCCAGCTTGCCGTCTTTAACCTTTGCAATTCTACATTCTTCAGGATCTACCGCATTAATTAGTATGTTACAGCTCATATAATATTTTATCTTTTCTTTTTTATTCGTTCGTTAAATTCGTAACTACTTATTTTTTGTTAAAATATGAAATTGTTATATACAAGTCAAATCATTTCTCTTAAAGTCCCCACGCAATCTTTGAGTTGCCCATTGGCGGAAACGTGTGGCGAGATGGGATTTTATGCGGTAGCCAAACAGTTTCATTTTCAAGGCACACCTCTATTTTTGTCTGACCACCTTCGGCTTGATAAATCCTAAAGATAACCCGACAAATCAATAGTTAATATTTAAGATGTACCCTGTTTTGTTTACATCGACTGTAGCTTTGCCAGTGTATCCCGCAGAATCAAGGCGGACCGGGAAAGGGCTTTGCGCTCTTCCTCTGACAGTTCGCCTTCCATAATCCGTTCAACCCCTGATCGAGAAACCACCGCAGGCACGCTCAAACATACGTCGTCAACACCATATTCACCGGTCAGAAGCGTTGATACTGTCAGAACAGTTTTCTGGTTTCGGAGAACAGCTCCGACAATTCGGACGAGGGCCAATCCGATTGCGAAATACGTAGCTCCTTTGTAATCAATAATATGGTAGGCGGAACTCCTCACATCTTCAATCAGGCGAGCCCGTTCGGCTTTCCAATCGCCACATTTCATGCATATGGGGCAATACTTATTGATGGGCATGCCCGCGATGTTAGTTCGCGACCAGGCCGCGAACTCACTGTCACCGTGTTCACCCAGGATATAGGCGTGAACATTGTGTACGTCGATACCAGAGCACTGACTCAAGAGATACCTGAAACGGGCACTGTCCAAGACTGTACCTGAACCAAGCACGCGACCTTGATCCCATTTTGTCCGCTTGAGAGCAATGTGCGTAAGAACATCAACCGGATTGCTGACCACAACTATGACAGCGCTGGAGTTCCTGCTGACAATATCATCCACAATGCTCTCTACTATTGCAGCATTTCTCTGAAGGAGATCAAGACGCGATTCGCCGGGTTGTTGCTTGGCGCCTGCTGTGATGACGATGACTTGCGCATCTGCGAAATCATCAGCTTCGCCGGCCCGTATCTCCACTGGTGGAAAGAACGGAAAGCCATGAGCAAGATCCAGTACTTGCCCTTGTGCTAATTCACGGTTATGGTCAATCAGTATGATTTCATCGGATATCCCGCTTTGGGCAAGCGCGTAAGCAAACGTTGCACCAACGGCACCTGCACCAACTATAACTACCTTTCTTGCTCCCCATGCTTCGGAATTCATTTTCTTGTTGCCCTCTTTATTTAAAACCACCGGATAACGCAGGACATTTATTTCTTCTTTTCTTTTTTCAATTTTCGTTTTTCTTTTGGAGTAAGCACGGCCTGTTTCTGTTGTTCCCTTTTGCCTTTATCTTTTTTTCCCTTATCACCCATATCTGTTTCTCCTTGTTTGAAAATGACTTGCGCCGAACTGCGGCTCAACAGGTTTACGTTGTTGAATATGTTATCTTACAATTATCTTACTGATCAGATCCTTGTTTTTCTAAGATGAGCAAGCCAACCAGAGCATGGTTCTTGAATCGCCCCTCTTTATCTTTGGTGATATGCTTAATCTGTGTTTTCAAACATTCTGTCAAATATGGTTCATCAGTAGGATAATACTTCATATCCAATATGTTACCGACCTCCAGATGTTTCAGCAGATCAGAATCCTCTTTGACCACGATACATATGCCGCTTGACGATAAATTCCATATTTTGAATTGATATCTTAAGCTGGCATCAGGGCTTGAAAGTTCCACGCTATAATACTTATCTGATTCAGTTCTGGGCTCACGTCTCTTTTCGTTACCGTCGGATATCATAACAATGCTCCTTGACACGATCTAATAGTGTCAAATCTTGAATAGTGAATTAATTTTCCCGAATTGGTTTTTCAATCTTCTATCTTTACCAATCTTCTCTTTAAATGTTTTTACACTATGACTTACTGCTGAATAACTAATGCCAAATTGTTTTCCTATTTCATCGTTAGTTACTATTCCTGTATTCCAAACCAGATATATTAACAAATCTCGATTTTGTTTATTCTGACCATGCAAACGTTTTGCTTGAATACATTCAGCAATATCGACTTGAAGGATTTTCGCCGTTTTTTTAATTATATTTTTAAGCTTAAAATCTTTAGCTATTTTTTTTTGTTGAGGAATTTCTAAATGCGGAACATCCGGTAAAAAACGTTTCCTTATTTTATCTACAAATACTTTTGATCCTAAAATAATACCATAGCGAAGATCTTCTAACAAACTCTTTTCTTTATCTGCATACTTTTGAACTTTTTGTCGATATTGTTTATGTTTCTCAGTTCCTTTAAAATAAGATAATATCATCTGAGTTGATAGCCAGCCAGGTGTTTTTTTACCATATGCATAAATTGGATAGCTACTCCATTTATAATCAATAAGCCGCCTAACGATTCCTGCCCTTAATGGATTTCGATGAATATAACAGGATAATCGCATTATATAAGCATCATTTTGGATTAAAATGCTTTTATAACGTCCTTGAAACAGATGTCCGCTTTTACCGTGCCTGTTGTTAAACCGACGGGTATACGTAGCACCAAGCCATTGCATGGCCCTTTTTAAATTTGATTGGTTGGTTCGAACTAAAAGATGATAATGATTGGACATTAAGACATAGGCAAAGATATCTATCTCAAAACGTTCTGACATCTCAGAGATAGTTCCAAGAAATAAATTTCGATCTTCATCATTATGAAAAATATCTTGCCCATCGTTCCCGCGGGACATTAAATGATATAAAGCCCCCTTGTATTCAATTCGCCATGGTCTTCCCATGTAAGACTATTTAATTCAGAATAAATATATTGTCAACAAATAATTCACATTTCAAGATTTGACACTATTTCTTTTCCCTCACTTTTGCAGTTTAAGACTTAACACGTTTGCGACGTTTGGGCAGTTTGGAGATTATATCTTTTCTTATTTTTGGAAACGGTTCGCTTGGATACGCAAAAACAAACCCCTGTCCAAAATCTATGTCCATCTCCAACAATATTTTTAACTCGGCTTTGGTTTCAATTCCCTCAGCTATCACTTTTACGCCTGTTTCATGGCCGAATCTTTGTAAGGCCTTTACCAGTTGCTGTTTTACATTGTCCGTGTCTATGTTACGAATAAGGGACATATCAATTTTCAGGAAATCCGGTTTTAACTCAATTATGGATTGCAGGGTCGCATAACCTGCTCCTGCATCGTCGATTGCTATTTTAAAACCTAAAGCTCGAAAGTATTCAAGGGTACTTCTAAAGGCTGAAAAATCAATTATGGCTGATCGTTCCGTAATTTCCAGGACGATTTGATCCGGGGTTAACTTTGAATCAAGCAAAAGGGCGGAGGCTGCTATTTGTCTTAGGTCCGGATCATTTACCGAGTCCGGCTCAACATTCAAAAAAAGCATGCGTTTTGGGGCCATATCGCTCGCGGAAGCTAAGGCTTTTTTTCTACAGAGTCGGTCAAGTTCGATGATCAGGTCGCTTTGATACGCTATCTTGAACAGTTTGTCAGGCCTTTCAAATTCCCCTTGGCCCGGCCCCCTGCTTAAGGCTTCATATCCCATGATCTCATAGTCCGGAAGCTTTACTATGGGGTGAAAAAGGGTATGGACTTCTTCCTCTTTGATTATCTTTTTAAGTGCGGCAAGCCTTTTTTTAGCATCTTTGTCTTTTTCAGTTGCCGAATCTTGGAGGGCCTCCTCCAGGACTGTGTAAATTTGGCGTTCAAAGCGGATTTCTTTATCGTAATTCAGGATCGCACTTCCAACGTAACAACCGAATTTTTTAAACAATGCATAATCAAGGGAGTCGCGAATGGCATCGGTAATTTTCGAATTTATCCTCTTTTTAATCTTTAGGAGATCTTCTTTTCTAAGTTCAGATTGCTTGCGAGGCGGCGAAAGGAGGATGGCAAAAGTGTTGCCGCTTATCATAAGCTGTGATATAAGATCAGCGTTTCTAAGTGCTCCTCCGCCTCCGACTAGTGAATTAAGAATATCGGCTACCATTGCCATTACCTTGTCGAAAGTTTTAAAGCCGTAAATCTCCTCAATTCTGCTGTACTTCACCACATTTACGCAGAGCATGCCCACCTTGTTATTGTTTTGCAGTATTCCTTCGATATCTTTTAAAAGTAGAGGAATAGTCGGAAGACCTGTAACCCTGTCGTGGAGCAATTCCTCCAAATTCTTTTTTTCTTTTACAAGCTTGTTTAACTCAATCCATGATTTTAAAGTTGTAGAATCTTTTTTTTCCAAGGTTGACTCCTTTTTTCGGGGGACTTAGTGGACGCTCTTCAGTTTATAAGTTTGTATCGTCAAGAAGTAAATATTGATTTTCTTTTGCGGTTTTTTCACCCATTATTTTTTACTACCCAACATTAAATATTAAGAAATAAATCGGTGATGTTTGATATTAACAGGTCGTTTCTTGATTGTTACAATATATTAAAATTACATTATTTTTAATACAAAGGCAAGAATTATATAATCCTAAGCGAGATAGGGGAAGCGGGAATAAAAGATTTTCTTTCTGTTTTTACACAAACTCCGAAAGAAACACAATTTCACATGGCGTCCCTGGATATTGAATTCATATATTACGCTGAACATTTACATTCATTACATCATATGATCGGAAAATAAGTTTTTCTTTCTCAAGCCTTTTGTTCGGCAAAGAAATAAGATCTAAAGAATTTAATTTCTCTTTTAAATCATCCTTTGATGGAATGGCATCTAAACCCTCGCCAAGCTTTTTGCCTGAAACAGTATCAAGTACTATTGCTGTCTTTCCGTCTGAAACCACAGAAATAGGAATCTGATAACTTTCAAATAGTCTTGCCGCGGCAATAATTTCCCTTTCCCTTGAGCCCAATGAAGCTGCAACGCATTTTATCGCCATATATCTTACGCTATCAACCAAGACAACAAGATCTATCTGCGATTTGTAAGGTTTGCCTGCAATATTAAGTTCGATATCAACATCGACCTTAATATCTTCTTTGGAAAACCCTTTTACGTTAACCAGAAAATGTTCAACATCCTGCCTGTTCGCTTCAGCGCCGATATACGGCGCCGTTTCACCTGTAATAAAATCTGTTATCATTTCATACGTTTTTTTTACATCAGTCATAATTATGTAAACCTTTTACCCAAATAAGAGAAGCTTCTCATTTGTGACTACTCACGTAGTCAGGCTGAAGCTGTTTAGATTTTTCCGTTTTCAACTGTTCAGGATCTGGAATATGTTATACTATCCTGCTGGAACTCCTCGATAATCTCGTCGGTCAGGGACGGAGGAATTTGCGCAATAACTTCAATAAATGTCTCTGTGGTGACTTTATAATCTTGCTTGGTTGTATACTCTAATTCAAAAGCCAATTGTGCAACCTTCTGGAACATATATTCGATATCAGCCGGTGTAAATCGATCGGTAAGGGCAACGATTTGATCGAGGTTAATATCTCCTGTATTGAGTTTGGACAAATAGTGTCTCAGTATAGTTTTCCGTCCTTCATCATCCAATCCTCCAACCGGAATAATACAGTCAAACCGTCCTGGGCGCAGCAGTGCGGCATCAAGCTGTTGGATATAGTTAGTGGCACACACCAGAAGAATTTTGTTCCCCTGGCTTTTTAGCAGAGGCACCTGTTTCAAGAACTCATTAGTGATCGATTTGTCAATGCGGGTAGCCATATCCCGGCTGGCTGCGATTTCTTCAAACTCGTCAATGAAAATAACTGCTTCTTCCAGTTGACGGGCTTTTTCCATGACATTACGCAGATTAATGCCAAGTTTGTCTGCTCCATCAGCCATAAGCATGCTGGGCGCGATTTCAATATACCACCATGACAAGGCACCGGCTATTGCTTTCACGAAATGGGTCTTTCCGGTTCCAGGCGGGCCAAAAAAGATAATCGTCTTTGGAGGAACAACGCCGTGTTTTCTGGCGAGCTTTTCTTCGGTTAAAGGAAGGATAATCCTGTGCTCAACTACCTGCTTGGGCGGCTGAGAGTCGGAAATAGTGTCCCATATTTCCCTGCTGACTGTTTGTGCTCCCATTTCTGCAAGGACATCAGGCTGCTTGTAAGCCACGAATTCTTTATGAGCCTGGTCGATGTTTTCAACAAAATCGATGCATGCGGTTCGCAGCCCTACGTCCCGGCCAAGTTTTTCAGACATGAGCCACTTGTGCTGCAAAATTTTCGGCCAAAGCTCGGCAGCAACATCCGAAGCAAACTTCGAGCCGCTAAGCTCGAGCATCTTGCTTGCGCAGGCTTTTGGTGACAATGTATCCGGGTTGTTTTTGTTCACGATTTACCTCTCTGGGTTTTACGGTTCACTTGCTGGTTATACACCTTTTTATCCGGTTTCTTTCAAAAACCCACTGGCATATTTGTGAAGCACACTTCCAATTAATGTTTGACAGGAAATGCCTTCCCGCGCGGCTCTTCTTTTATTTTTATTCTATAAACTTAAGAGTCTTAACAGGTAATTTATCAATATTATTTTAAAAAAATCAAAATCTCAATAATATTTTCAATTAGGTACTACCTGTTGCAAAAATTATTAATATCTGATAGGTTCCTATTTTATATAACATATAAGGATATAATACTCTTATGAAAAAGATTTTTTTGATAGCAGCTATTATATTTGCTGTAGTTTTTTATTCATTTCCCGCCACAAGCGAAGATAAGCCTCTAATTCTTGGAATTCATCCATATCTTGCCGCTTCTTTGATTCATAAACGGTTTACTCCTCTGGCTGAGTATCTTAGCAAAAAAGTTGGCCAACCTGTAATAATAAAGGTAGCCCAAGACTATCATGATCATATCGAAAGGGTAGGCAAAAACGAAGTCCATATTGCTTTAACAGGGCCTGTTTTATATTTAAAAATGGTAGAAAAATACGGCCATAAATCAATTTTGGCACGCTTTGAAGCGAACAAAAAAACATTTTTTCGGGGAGTTATTATAACACGAAAAAACAGTCCCATAAAAAGCCTTTCAGATATAAAAGGAAAAAGATTCGCCTTTGGAGACCCGAATTCTACAATGAGTCATGTTATTCCCAGATTCATGCTGCTTGAAGCTGGAATACCTCTCAAAAAGCTTGGCAGCCATTCTTTTCTTAAAAACCACTGTAATGTCGCCTTAGGAGTTCTTATAGGAGATTATGATGCCGGTGCTGTAAAGGAAGAAGTTTTTAATAGATACGAAGATCGGGGTCTGAAAGCTATAGCAAGAACCCCTTTCATACCAGAATATATTTTTGTTGCCGACGACAATCTTTCAGCAAGAACAGTACAAACTCTGCGTGAAGCCCTTTACAATCTGAAAAATGAAACTAATGGAAAAGAAATTTTATCCGCAATAAAGCAAAACTTAACAGGCCTGGTTCCGTGCAAAGATGCTAACTATAAGAATCTGCGGAAAATCATGCGGACTCTTGAAGAACAGGATGTTAAACTATGAGAAAGGCTGAACCACTTAAATACATTCGTGCGATCGCTGCCTTTATTGGAGTGTTGATTCTTTTCCAAGTTTTTGCGGTTTACTTTATTCTATCAGCTCAACGAAAATTACTATTGCAAGCAGAACATAATAATATAAGCCATGGATTAGATCTCATGGCGGCATTTGTACGCGAGCCGATTTTATCGCATGATTATGTAATGATAGAACAGTTCCTTCTACGCCACGGAGAGGAATGCAAATGGGCAGTGGAGCTTAGAGCAACAGCACCTAACGGTTTTGTTCTTGCTCATTACAAACGCCATAAACCGGCAGTTTCCGCATATAAGTTAGATAGAAAGATAAAACACACGGGCAAGCATTTAATTACCTTGAGTATTACAAATGACCTGGAGTCAATAGAAACTATTCTTGGGAAACTCCGCTTTGGACTCATTGCATCATCACTGCTGTTAACAGCTATACTTGGAATAGCTCTGTGGTTTACTTTGAGAAAAATGGCTTTGGTTCCTCTGGAAAAAGAAATAGAACTCCGCAAAAAAGCCGAAGAAAAAATAGAGCACCTTTTTCTTCAAAACAAATTACTCCTTGATTCAACAGCCGAAGCAATTTACGGATTTGATAATGATGGCTATATTACATTTGTTAATCCGGCAGCAGAAAAATTGACAGGATGGACAGCAAATGAACTTATGGGACAGCAGCAGCATAAAATACTGAAGCATTCAAACTCAAAAGGAGTGCTTTACTCAGAAGAAAAATGCAGGGTGTGTGCTGTAATAAAAGATAGAATTTCCCATTTTGCAAGCGGAGAAATACTTCACAAAAAGGATGGAACGTCTTTTCTTGTGGAATATATTAGCGCTCCAATGATAATGAATGATAATGTAATGGGCGGAGTTGTAGCTTTTCAGGACATCACAGAACGTGAACAAAAAGCAAAAGAACGGGAAAAACTCATTAAGGATCTCACCGAAGCCCTGGCAGAAGTTAAAGCACTTAGCGGCCTTCTTCCTATTTGTACATCATGCAAAAAAATTCGTGACGACAAGGGATACTGGAACCAGATTGAAGCATATATTCGAGATCACTCTGAAGCTGAATTCAGTCACAGCATTTGTCCTGAATGCGTAAAAAAACTTTATCCTGATTTTACAGGCGACGACAAATAGCATTAGATATTAAAAAAGACCCTGCGTCCTTCAGGAAAGACCGGCGTATTGTCGTACTCGCCCCTGAAGACGATTTTCTCGGTCCCATCAAGAAAACACACAGAATAACTCTTATTGTTTCCGCTTTTATCCTGCTCTTTGCAATCCTTTGTGGACTTGTCTTTGCCGGAAATCTTTCCAAACCTCTTGAGCAATTGACTGATGATGTAAATTGATTAACCCTGTTAACCTGGCCAAACCCAGACACACTGGAAGACCAGTTAATGTCGTCATCCCTGTTTTTTCAGGATCAGCGAGGTTTTTTATTTTTTTGATGGTGGGCCAAGATTGATTGCAACTCTTGCTATTAACAACTTATTGTGAAATAATAATGAGATATTTAAAGAACGCCTTTCTGGAGGTATTGAATAGATAATGGAAGAAAAGTACAACCCTGAAACCATTGAATTAAAATGGCAAACCTATTGGGATGAAAATAAGCTGTTTAATGTCAAAGAAGAGCCTGGCAAGGCAAAGTATTATCTGCTCGAAATGTTTCCATATCCTTCCGGCAACATACACATGGGCCATGTCAGAAATTATACAATAGGCGACGTGATCGCAAGGTATAAAAGAATGCAGGGTTTTAATGTTCTGCATCCCATGGGCTGGGATGCTTTTGGTATGCCTGCGGAAAATGCGGCTATTGCGAACAAAACCCACCCTGCCAAATGGACATATAATAATATTAAATATATGCGCTCCCAACTGAAACGCATCGGTTTCAGCTACGACTGGGACAGGGAAATTGCCACCTGCAGACCGGAATATTACAGATGGGAACAGTGGCTTTTTTTAAAAATGTATCAAAAAGGGATGGTGTACAGGAAGGAATCCTTTGTTAACTGGTGTGATACATGCCTGACCGTTCTGGCAAATGAACAGGTAGAGGCAGGCATGTGCTGGAGGTGCGGCAAGCAGGTTCAACAGAAAAAGCTTCGGCAATGGTTTTTCCGCATCACAGACTATGCTGAAGACCTGCTTTTATATTGTGACAAGCTTCCTGGCTGGCCGGATAAAGTCATCACAATGCAAAAAAACTGGATCGGCAAGAGTATCGGCGCTGAAATCAAGTTTCCCATTGAAAACCCTCCGGATAATGAAGACAAGTTTATATCTGTCTTTACAACACGGCAGGACACTGTTTTCGGAGCCACCTTCATGTGCCTTGCTCCGGAACATCCGCTTGTAACCAAACTTTCAAAGGGTACGCCGCAGGAAAATAAGGTTAAAGAATTTGTTGAGCGAATATCAATGCAGGATAGGTCTAACAGAGCTATCGAAGATTATGAAAAGGAAGGCGAATTTACAGGCGCTTATTGTGTAAACCCCTTGAGCAGCAGACGGATGCCGATTTATACAGCCAACTTTGCTCTTATGGAATATGGCACCGGGGCTGTTATGTCGGTGCCGGCTCATGATCAGCGTGATTTTGATTTTGCGAAGAAATATGGACTGGATATCGTTGCGGTAGTTAAGCCGTTTAATGATGATATTGATACTATCGGCATGACCGAAGCTTTTACAAACCAGGGAATTATGACCAATTCAGGCCAATTTGACGGCATGGATAATAAAAAAGCTCTTGATGAAATCGCTTCTTTTCTCGAACAAAAGGGTTTTGGCGGAAAAACAATAAGTTTCAGATTAAGGGACTGGGGTATTTCAAGGCAGCGATACTGGGGAGCGCCTATTCCGATAATTTATTGCAATAAATGCGGTATTGTTCCCGTGCCGGAAGAGAACCTTCCGATTGTACTCCCGGAAAATGCCGATCTTCTTGAAGGCGGGAAGTCT